>JAHEML010000010.1 GCA_024643705.1 Caldilineaceae bacterium
TCCCACACGATCTGATATTACACACAGGATTTTGTGCCCTTTGGGAAAAAGCGAACCAGTTCCAACTATCCGTTTACCTCTCATTACTTTCTGTTTGCGTCGGGTTGCAGGCCATGATAGACTGTCATTGTTCAGATAACCACTAGCCTTTTTCACCGGCAGCAGTTTATACTCATGCGCCTCACCTGCCACGACTGCGGCTCAACAATCTACATCTCGAACGAGGCCCCCAACTGCCCTGAATGCGGCGCTAAATTGGAAAGCCATTTGCGCGCTTTGGAATATGTGCGCGACTGCTACAGGCAGGCATCAGATGAGACGCTGGCAGGGAATGATGAACAGGCACTGCTCATTTTGGCCCAGGGGCTTTCATCAGTCAATGCGTCAGAATTGCACTTGCTAGCGGCACTGATCCACCGCAAACAGGGGGAATACGACGGAATGCACCGGCATGTGGCGGCCATTCCCGTGGATGACCCCCTGCGACCCGAAGGCGAGTGGCTGTTGCGTTCTCACCAACAGAAGCAACGGGCTGAACGGCAGGCACAAAAGGAGTACCAGCCGCCGGCACACGCGGGCAAAGCCACACGCCAACTCTCCCCCGAATTTTACTCCGTGCCACCCACCCTGGATTCCCCCTTGCGCAGACGGTTGAGCTCACGGCGGCGCGGTTGGTGGATTGCTCTGCCCATCGCCGGATTGCTGGCCTTCCTTCTCTTACGTCAGCCTCTGGCGGATGGGTTGGCCCTGTTCGCCCCCAACCCAACCGGGCTAACCACCAACGCTCTTTCGGAGAAGAATGCGGCAGATACGGTGCCAACGTTGATCCCAACAACAATCCTGATTGTCGCACCGACCCCTGCGCCGACTCAGGTGCCCACCCAGCCCCTACTTGCTACCAACGAACCGACAACTGCACCCACGCCCCCGCCTACAATGCCTCTACCGGCCCCGATTGTGGTAGCACCCAGCACCGAATCAGCACCAGCCGAACCACAACCCATCGCTGCAATCAACGCAGCACTGGCCGATGCCATCGCGACTGCCGCTGTCAACCAGTTTAATTTGGCGTTCTATTTACAGCAGGCCAACCGAGGCGATCTTGCCATCTTGCCGATCGTTGCCACCCTTCGGGAGGGTCGTTTAACGTTATCTGGGATTGTTCCGTTTACCTCCCACCGGCTGGAAACCATCGCCCTGGCCGAAGAAATGCCGGGCGTTGCCACAGTGGATGCCATCGATCTGGTGGTGCGCCTGCCTGAAGTCTACACGGTGCAAGACGGCGACACCCTCTGGACGATTGCCTACTATCTCTACGGTGATGGAAGCCGTTGGGAGGATGTCTACGCCGCCAACGAAGCGCTGCTGGGCAACACAATTTTATTAGATGTCGGCATGGAGCTTCAAGTTTCAGAACGGTAGTGATGCCATGGCACGTTCGAAAGGAACCCAAAAGAAAAACAAGGCCCAGGCCGCGCATCGAGTGCGCGGCCTGATTCGTCTGCCTGATTGGTGGCAACGGCTTTCCCAGCGGCTGGATTGGGCTGGCCGGTTGGCCGAACGCTGGGAACCATCTTTCCATGTGGGATGGTTGGCTCTCACGGCTGTGGCTTTTCCCCTGCTCCTCATCATCCTTGCCTTCCTGTTGACATGGTTCCGCTAAACGATGAGTCGCCTCTACCCCCTCCTTCGCCCCCTTTTTGCGGTGGTCTGGCGCATAGCCGGATGGAAACATAACGTGGAAAACGCACAGAAACAGATAATAAGGGCGGTGCTGGAATGGCCGGGGATCACCCAGCAACCCCACCGCTTCGGTGGCATCGAATTTTGCATCGGTACCAGGGAGATCGGCCACATCCACGGCGACTGGCTAGTGGATATCCCCTTCCCCACAAAGGTGCGGGACGAAGTAGTGGCGGCGGGCCTGGCCGAGCCTCATCACATTTTGCCCAGAAGCGGTTGGATCAGCCGCTACCTGCGCAAACCGGATGATGTCCATACCGCCGTCACCCTCCTGCGCCGCTCGTACGACATTGCCATCATTCAGCACAACAAACGCGGACTACCCACATCGTCCACAACCAGCTAGAAAGAACTTTCATGAAACTCGGTTCGATTGACCGCCGCTTGCTCACGGTTCTGCTTATTGTCTTTGTCAACATCCTGGGTTCGTCTCTCATTTTACCCATCTTGCCGCTCTATGCCGAGCGCCAATTTCAGATGTCCCCCCAGACAATTGCTCTGCTGGTTTCATCCTTTTTTGCCGCCCAGTTTATTGCCGGTCCCTATTTGGGCCAATTGTCCGATCGCTATGGGCGCATTCCCATCCTGGTCGTGAGCCAGATCGGAACCGTGATCAGCTTTGTGATGATCGCTTTTGCGCCCAACACAACCTGGCTCTTCATCTCCCGCATCCTGGATGGCATCACCGGCGGCAATATCATTGTGGCCCAGGCCTACATCACCGATGTAACGCCACGGGAAAAACGCACAGAATCGCTGGGCTATGTCTTTGCCGCCTTTGGGTTAGGATTTATGTTTGGCCCTGCTCTGGGTGGTGTTTTGGCTGCGGCCTTTGGTATACGCGTGCCCTTTTTGCTGGCTGCGTTGGCTGCGTTGGCTGTCGTATTCATGACATGGCGCATGCTGGATGAGACTTTGACACCAGAGCAGCGCATGGCAGCCCGCAAGCGACGGGTGGCTCCATGACGCCGAGTGCGGTACTGCGCAATGGCCCATTGCTTGCCATACTGGGCATTGCGTTTGTGGGCCAATTTTCGTTGGGGATGCTGCAATCGACCTTTGCCCTCTATGGACAAGCCGTTCTCTTTCAAAACTACAGCGACGATGCGACCAACATTGGCGTTGGCCTTCTGCTGACATTTGTGGGGGCAAGCCAATTCTTCACACAGACATGGCTGCTCCGCCGCCTGCTCAAGCGCTACCCAGAAACCTGGCTGGTGGTAGCTGGAACAGTCCTGCGGACCGTGGGAAGTCTCATTTTTGCGATCATCACAACCCCATGGCTCGGCCCTTTCGGCTCTATCTTTTTTGCCATGGGCATCGGCATCATGATGCCCCCACTCCAGTCCCTGGCGACGACCTCTGTGGACGACCAGGAAAGAGGGGGTGTTCTTGGCCTCTATCAGTCAGCCATCAATCTGTCCACCATTTTCAGCACTGCCATCGGTGGCTTCGTTTTCGACATCAATCCCACCTACCCCTATTGGCTGGGGGCTATCGTCTCTCTGCTGGTGGTGATCCCTGCATTGGGTCTGGTGCGCTGGCGGGCAGAGACAACTCCAGCTACCAAGCCCCAATAGGTGAACTCATTGGCTGCGCTCCCGCCAGAGCTGCGAATCGGGCACAAAGAGGGGCTGACCAAACTCGGCCACGCCGAATGCCTTGATCCGTTCTTGGGTTTGCACAGAAATCAGCCAATCGATGAATTGATTCGCTACTTGGTTGTTGATCTGCGGATTCTTGGCTGGGTTAACGGCAATGACTCCATAAGGGTTGAAAAGAATCGCATCCCCTTCTACCAATATTTCCAGGTGCGTCCCCTCCAGGGTGCGGGCCAAAAAGGTAGCCCGATCACTCAGAGTATAAGCCTTTTGCTCGTCGGCCATTGTCAGCACCGCGCCCATCCCCTGCCCCGCCGAAACATACCAACCCCCCACCGGATCGATCCCAGCCTTGGCCCACACCTGCTTCTCTTTGGTGTGGGTTCCCGAATCATCCCCGCGTGAGACGAAGGGAGCGCCTACCTGGGCAATCCGGGCAAAAGCGGCTGCGGCATCGCCCCCGCCGCCCACACCCGCGGGATCATCCGGCGGCCCAACAAGAACAAAATCGTTGTACATCACATCCTCCCGGCGCACGCCATGACCCGCCGCCATAAAGTCGTCCTCGCGGGCACGGGCGTGGACGAGCAGCACATCTGCATTGCCGTCTTCGCCCAGCTTCAACGCCTGACCTGTCCCCACCGCCACCACATCCACAAACGCGCCGTGGCTTTGCTCAAAATCGGGCAGCAGAAAATCCAGCAGGCCCGAATCCCGGGTACTGGTCGTCGTCGCCAAGAGTAGCCGGGGAGCATCGGCCTGGGGTGGGGGCGGGGCAGCGCAACCCGCAAGGAAGACAAGAAAGGCGATAAAAATTGAAAGGTTTCGCATTCTCAAATCTCCTACAAGAAGAGTGAACCACAAAGGCACGAAGACACGAAGGAGGAAAGCAGTTCTTTGTGTCTTTGTGATCAATAAACCATCTCCCCCCGCACAAATGCTGCCGTGCGTGGGTCGACTGGGTGCTCGAAAAATGCGTCCGTATCCCCCACCTCGACCAAGCGGCCATCCAGCATCAAAGCCACCCGATCCCCCATCCGCCGGGCCTGGAATAGGTTATGGGTGACGAAGACAACGGTGGTTCCCTGTTCGCGGCACATCTGCGCCACGGCCTGTTCGATCAGCGCCACATTGGCCGGGTCCAGATTGGCTGTCGGTTCATCCAGTAGCAGCACATCCGGGTGTAAGACAAGGGCACGGGCCAAGGCCACCCGTTGCGCTTCGCCGCCAGAAAGAGATCGGGCCTTCTCCCCAGCCAAGTGGGAAAGCCCCACCGCGTCCAGAATCTTTGCCACAACCGCCTGGGTATTTCGTTGCCCCCGCAACCCCAGCCCATAGGCCACATTGGCCGCCACCGTGCGTTTGAGCAGCACAGGCCGTTGAAAGACAGTTGTGATCCGGCGCAGCACAGCCAGGGGTGCGTCGTCGCCCCCGACGATGGTCTGCCCGCCAAAGCTGATTGTACCTGTCGCTGCTGGTTCCAAAAAATTGAGCAGGCGCAACAGGGTACTTTTGCCTGCACCGCTCGGCCCCACCACAGCCAGGGTCTCGCCCCGCCGAATCGTTAGATCGTCCACAGCCAAAACTGTGCGCCGCCCGTATGCTTTGGTCACGCCGCTGAGGGCATACAAAATCTCATTCATGGGTCAAAGGAGCGCCCCTGCAAGTAGACAATCAGAAAATTGGCAGAAAAAGCCAGCCCCAACAGCACCAGGCTCAGGGCAATCGCCAGATCGAAATTGCCTTTACCCGTTTCCAACACAATCGCCGTCGTCAAAACCCGGGTGCGGTGTTCGATGTTTCCGCCCACGATCATCACCGCGCCCACCTCGGAAATAATGCCTCCAAAGCCCGCAGCAACCGCAGCAACCACTCCCCCTCTGGCCTCTTCCAGCACAGCCCAGGTGGCTTGCCAATGGGACGCACCCAGCGCCCGCACCTGGACGCGTAGAGCCGGGTCTACGCCGCCCACTGCCGCCATTGTAAAGCCTGCCACCAACGGGAAAGCCAGAATCGTCTGGGCCAAAATCATTGCTTGGGGGGTAAATAGCGAGGGGATAAATGGCAGAGCCAGCCCACCCAACGGCCCATTGCGCGAGAGCAACAGATAGACAAAGAGGCCGATCACCACCGGTGGGAAGGCCATGCCCGTGTAGACTGCGGCCACGGCCAGCCGTCTGCCGGGGAAACGGCGCAACCCCAATAGCAGACCAGCAGGGATGCCCAGAAGGACGCTGAGCAACAATGCAAAACCGGAGACGCGCAAAGAAAGCAGAACAATTTCGAGCAAGGCAGCATCGAGACTCACAGTTCTGCCAGCACCTCGCCCATCTGTGCAGTGCCGTAGCCGCCCAATGCTTCGATCGCAGCCAAAAAGCGCGCATCCCGTCCGCGAATCAGGGCCAGCAGCGGGGCCAACAATTCGCTCTCAACCTGTTCCACTGGAACCACCAGATCATAGCGTTCATCGAAAAGGGGTACAAAATCCAGTTCCAGGGCACGGGCTGCGGCCAGAATGCCCAAGCCGCAATCCGCTGCTCCGCTCTTCACCGCCGCGGCCACAGCCAAATGAGTATATTCGGTGCGCTCGTAGCCGGTAATCTGGCGGGGGTTCAGCCCTTTTTGCTTCAACGCGTAGTCGAGCAGCACTCGGGTTCCCGCACCCCGTTGCCGGTTGACAAAGCCCACATCATCCCGCAGCAGATCATCCAGAGACTGGATCGCCCTCGGATTGCCTTTGGGAACAATCAGCCCCTGGCTGCGGTTGACGAAGCCGAGCAGAACCACCCGCACGCCGTGGGGTGTGAGCAGACGGCGGATCGAATCCACGTTGTAGTCGCCCGTTGCCTCATCCAGCAGATGAGAACCGGCCAAATGGGCCTCGCCCCGTTGTAAAGCCAACAGCCCGCTCAAGCTGCCCACATGGGCCGAGGAGAGGGTGCGCCGGGGATGGCCCTGGCGCAGGCGATCCGCCAGCAGGTCTAGGGTCATGTCGTGGCTGCCGATGACGACGATTGTGCTGTCGATGGTGGCAAGTGGGCGCATCAGCTCGACTGTCACCGTTTCACCTGCGTTGTGGCCTTCCGAAAAGCGGGGAATCTGTACGATTCCATCGGCTTTCACCAGGGACATCAGCACACCCGCGCCCCCGGCCAGGGGTGTTGCTACCAGCCGGTCGCCCACCTTGCCCAGTGTCACTCGCAAAAAATGATCCTCGCCCATGGGCGAAAGGACTTTGCGGGTGAGCGTCGCCTGGGTGGTGGGCTTTTCTGGCACGTCCAATCCCTGCCAGCGGTAAAGCAGGGGCTTCACCAGCAGATCGAAGGTCATGGCAGCAGAGACGGGATAGCCGGGGATGCCCACCAGCACTTTGCTCTTGCCGGATTTCAGGTGAGCCACACCCAGTACAACCGGATGGCCGGGCCGAATGGCGATGCCGTGCACCCGCAATTCGCCCAGTTCCTGCACAATGGCAGATGTGTAATCCTCCGAGCCAGCCGACGAACCAGCGTTGATGGCGACCAGATCGTGGCTTTCCAGCGCTCCGGCCACGGCGTCGCGAATGGCGGCGTAGTTGTCGCGCACAATGGGCAGGCGGGTGACAACACAGCCCGCTTCTTCGGCCTGTGCCCCCAGCATCAGGGAGTTGTATTCCACAATATCGCCTGGTTGTAATTCGCTGCCGATTGTCACCAGCTCTGTGCCTGTGGGCAAAATTGCCACCCGTGGTCGCCGATACACAACAACTTCTGTGTGTCCGCTGCCCGCCATCGCGCCCAAATCTTGCGGGCGCAGTTTGTGGTTGGCGGGCAAAACCAACTCCGACGCCACCATATCCTCGCCCATAGGCCGCACGTAGCTCCACGGCGCAGAGGAGGCCAGAATTTCGATGTACTCCACCCCATCCTGGGTCAGCGGTTGGGTCTGCTCGATCATCACCACTGCGTTCATACCCGCGGGCAAGGGATCGCCCGTATCAACGGCAATGGCCTGCTCGCCCAGACGCAGGAGCAGCGGGCTGGTTTCGGTCGCGCCCCGAGTCTCTTCGCTGCGCACCGCATAGCCATCCATGGCCGCGGCGTGATAATGGGGCGATGAGATGCGCGCCCAGACCGGCCCGGCAGTCACCCGTCCCAGCGCGGCCGCAAGGGGAATGGTCTCGGTGTCCAGGGGGGCGAGCAGGCCAGCCGCATCCAAAGCCGCATGCCAGTCGGCAATGGCTTCGTCCAGGGGTACATCGTGGAGGTAGATATTGCGTTCGTGGTTGTGATCGTTTGGCATAATGTTTGGGATGAATGGAAATCACCGGGAATTGAAGAGACGACGGACGACGGACGAACGTTAAGCACCGATTGCCTCAATATGTTCGACTTCCATCCTCTTTAGTGCAGAAAGATTAGTGCAGAAAGACCGTCACCCACGCGCCCTCGCGCACCCCGTTGGCGTTGAGATCAATCTTGACAGTGCCGTCGGCGTGGACGAGGGTGTAGATGAGATTCGATTTACCAAAGACGGGCACAGCCCACATGTCGCCGTCCCGTTCTTCCAGGCGCACCTGCACATAATCCTCCCGCCCGGCAGTGGAGGCGATGTTGCGGGCCAGCCGGGCCTGCACTTGCTGCTTGGGTCGATCCGTCGCCCCAAGTAGGGCACGGATGGTAGGCGTGACGACCAAATCAAAAATCACCATGGCCGAGACCGGGTTGCCGGGTAGACCAAAGACGGGTTTGTCATCGGCCACGGCCACAATTGTGGGCTTGCCGGGGCGCACGCTCAACCCGTGGGCAAGCACACCGGGCGCGCCCAGCCCTGCGATCACGTCCACGCTCAAATCCCGGTAGCTGACCGAACTGCCCGCAGAGAGGACGATAATATCGGCTTCGCTGTGGGCCTTTGCCGCGGCGGCTTCCAGGGCTTCCCGCTGGTCGGGCACAATGCCGTAGAGAATCGGTTGTCCACCGGCCCGTTTGGTCAACCCGGCCAAGGTGTAGGAATTGATATCGCGCACTTGCCCCGGCGCGACGGGCTGATCCGGGGCCACAACTTCGTCGCCGGAGGAGATGATGGCGACGCGAGGCGGCACGGCCACTTCCACCCTTGTGATGCCCAACGCCAGCAGCCCGCCGATGTCCTGGGGGCGCAGGCTGTGGCCCGCGGCCAAAATAGGGTCACCAATGCGGATGTCTTCGCCAATTTGGATTACATTCTCGCCGTCGGCCACAGCTTTCAGCACTTCGATGCTGGCCGCGTCGACAGCCTGGGTGTTTTCCACCATCACAACACCGGTGGCCCCTGCGGGAACCATGCCGCCCGTATGCACCAGTGCTGCCTCGCCCACCCCCAGTTGCAAATCGCTCATCCGGCCCATTGCCACTTCGCCGATGACCGCCAAAAATGCGGGCAGGCTGCTGGATGCGCCGTAGGTATCGGCAGCGTTGACAGCGTAACCATCGACTGTGGAACGGGGGAATTCGGGCAAATCTTGGGGGGAAACCAGCGGCGCGGCCAACACCCGGTCCAGCGCATCCATTGTGGAAATTTGTTCGGTGCGGACATGGGGTGTGAAGTGCTGGCTCAGCAGATTCCAGGCGTCAGGAGGCGTTACAACGGTGAAGAATTCAGACATTTGTGTTTGGCCGGGGGAGTGAAAAGTCGCTCTCGAATAACTTTCACGATAGCACAAGCGTCGCGGGGCGTCAAAGAATGGGAGGAGGTGGTGGTGTATGAACACCGGGTTTTTGGCCCGGTGTGGTCGACGCAGGTTTTTCAGGTGGTGAGTTTTGAGATTTCGTGGTTGGTTTGCCAAACCTACTCATTCAAGCCGACCACCCTGGCATGAACGAGTAGGTTTGCCACTTTCTACAGTGTTATCACCACTTTGCCTTTGGCGTGGCCTTCTTCTACATAGCGGATGGCGTCGGGAACATCCTGCAATGGAAAACGCCGATCAATCACGGGCGTGATTTTCCCAGCTTCGAGAAGTTCCTTGAGAACGAGCAGGTCTTCTTGGTTGGAACGCATCAACATATTCTTCATTTTCTTGCCCCCTTTTTTGGATTTCCAAGGACCGAGAAGCATCGCTTGAAACAGTTGGGCCATAGCACCGCCGATCATGACATAGACGCCGGTTGGACTCAAGGCACGTTCGTAGGCGGCAAGTGGCTGGTATCCGTTGGCACCCAGAATCAGGTCATACTGCACCCCATTTTGGCTAAAATCTTCCTGGGTGTAGTCGATGACGTGATCAGCCCCCAGGGCACGCACCATCTCCATCTTTCCTGTGCTGCACACGCCGGTGACTTCTGCACCGAGGGCTTTGGCGATCTGCACGGCGAAGGTCCCCACCCCGCCGGATGCGCCGTTGATCAGCACTTTCATGCCCGAACGAATCTGACCGTGATTCCGCAGGGCTTGCAGGGCTGTGCCGGCAGAAAGTGGAACAGCCGCGGCTTCCTCCCAGCTCAAGTTGGTCGGTTTTGGGGCCAGCACGCTTTCCGGCGCAGCCACATACTCTGCAAAAGCACCAAACCCACAGTCGGCCATATTGCCGAACACCTGGTCGCCGGGACGGAAGCCCTTGACATCCTTACCCACGGCCTCCACCGTGCCAGCCATGTCCGAGCCAAGGATGGGATGTTTCGGCTTCGTCAATCCGAACATCAGACGAACCAGAAATGGGTCGGCCCGCATGAGATGCCAGTCGCCAGCATTGACGGCAGCCGCGTGGACTTTTACCAAGACTTCGTTTGCCTGGGGGGTGGGTTTATCCACCTCTATCAGTTTCAACACATCGGGGGATCCATATTTCGTGCAGAAAATGGCTTTCATGTCTATCTCTCTTTCTGATTTCGAGCTTGGATGAGAAGTGTGAACGGGACGAACCACAGGGCGATGAGCAGATACACAATTGTTTGGCTGTGACCTGTGCCTGCAAAAACAGAGGTGGACAGCGCAATCACCACGGCAAAAATCAGGGAAACGATGATGATGGATAACGTGTTATTCTTGGACGTCATGGGTTCTACCCTTCATATGTGAGATGCGCTTTCTGGAGATTCTCTCTTCACAGTACCGAACAGTACCGAACAGTACCGGCGCGGAGTGCTCACTGTTTAGGCGGATGCCAGATTCCGCTTTTTCCATTCTTCCACATTCACGCCTTTGACCATGAGCCACAGGAGAATACACACCTCGCCCAGGAAAGTAAACTCGCTGACGGTAACGCCGAAGTCGGGATTGAGAAAGAAGATGAATGAATCCATCACATAGCCAACGCAGCCGATCATGAGCAGTATACCAATGATCCGGGGTAGATAGCCGGACTTGTAGACCATGTAGCCCATGGGGAAGAGCCACAGCCCCCAGAATATCTGGGCCACGAAGATACCGCCGGCATGCAGATCCAGCAAGAATGAGACCAGAACCTGAATCTGCGCCGTGGTGAAGGCGGCCAGGAACTCCGGGCCGTTCAGAATGAGAAGGACGGCCACATGGAACAATTCATTGACGAAGGCGATAGGCACGGCCAAGAGCAGGAAGATCACCATCAACTGGCCCGCAACTTTGCTTGCCGGTGCGAGCACTTTGTAGAGATAGAGCACCACGGCAATATTGACCAATTGGGCTAGAATAGCGCTGGCAATGCCCAGGCGGAAGAGCGTCTCGTTGGCCTGGATGTTGCTGATGGTGGACGCCATGTCCCCATCCACAACGAGCGCGTTGGGAATGTACAAGATGCCGAGAGCGCCCAGGGGGATCAAGAGCAGATAGAGGAATCCGGCGATACGGGCGGTCTTGTTCGGGTTGGTGATTGTTTGGGTAGTCATGTTGGCTTCTCCGTTTTGGCTAAAATCAGGAATCATTGCGTCGTTTTTGAGCGGTGTTCATGGCTAAACCGATGGCGGCCCCCAGAGCGATCCCGGCACCGATATTTCCCATCCCTGCGCCGAGGGCAACGCCAATGCCCAAGCCGATTGCGATCCATGGTGTGTCTTTCTTTTTCTCTTCCATGTCAATGTCCTTTCGCAACTATACAAGTCAGCCTGGTGATGGTCGAATTGACCAGACTGGTATTGATTTGGTTCAAAACAGGTGTTTCCAGGTACATAATGGAAACGTAGGGCAGGTTTCTTACCTGCCATCACTCGGTTTCTCACATTTGGCGGCTACAGAAAGCCGCCCTACGGTAACGGTCAACTGTCAACGTCCACCAAGTGGACCGAACGGAGCGACATCCCCGTATCCCGCACTTTTCGGAGCAATCCATAAAGTGCGGCTTGGTCGACCACCGGGCCGGTCAAGAACGTGTCGCCGGTTGCATCCAACCTGATGGTCATGCCCCCAAACCAGCCACTCCATTGGGCGTCTAGGTGTCCCCGGATGCAGATTTCATACCACTCCGGCTGATCTGTGTCAACGCTGGGTGACTGACTGTGGTTCACCGTGTACCTCCTCGTTATGTGGGTATTGGGCGGGCACTTTGATCATTCATCTTTCTTGCTACCCAATGCCGCGACGAAAAAGCTCAACCCCCAAAACATACCGCCGAGACCCATCATAAAAATCCCCAAACCCGCTGCACTGCCCCAAGACAAATCCATTACATATCTCCTTTAGACTTTGAAACTGTTGATATTCATGTGTCTTTCCAGACACTCTCTCTGTTCGGCTACGGCCCAAGCATACCAGCGGGCATGGTGAGGCGTCATCACATCATCTGGTGATTGATGTGGTGATTGATGGGGTGATTGATGGGGTGATTGATGGGGTGATTGATGGGGTGATTGACATGGTGATTCAGCTGGTGATTGTGAAGGGGAAACTATGTGAGGGCAACAAAAAGCCCGGCAGACACATTGACACGTCCTACCGGGGCTGAAGTGAAGCGAGAATTTGCGGGGAGATCAGATCAGACCGAGTTCCTGCGCCCGGTTGACGGCGGCGCGCCGACTGTTGACCCCCAATTTGCTGTAGATGTTTTTGGTGTGGGTACGCATGGTATTCAGGGAAACCATCAGCTTGCGGGCGATTTCCGGGCCGCTCAGTTCTGTAGTCAGAAGCCGCAGAACATCCATCTCGCGCTCACTCAAAGGTTCGATCAGTTCTTGGGAAGCGGGTGCTGCATCTTCCGCCACCGATTCATTCTCCCCGCCATTCTGCCCGCTAATCTCCCCGCCATTTTCCCCAAAAGCAGCCAGCAAGCGCTGCACGTAGCCAGGGGCTGTGCCCTGTTTTGCCGCTTCTTGCAGAAGAGCAGCCATGGCCAGGCCTTCATCCACAAAAATGCGCACGTACCCCTCCGGCTGGGCCAGGGAGAGGGCGCGGCCCAGAGCGGCCAAAGCCAACGTAACGTCGCCCTGGAGTTGGTAGGCCAATGCCTGCACCAGCAGAATTTGGATGACACTTCCCATCCGTTCGCCCGTTTCTGCTGCCTGCAAGAGACGCTTCAGCAACCCAATTGCCTCGCGCAGAGCACCGTCGGCCTGCCCACTTTTGTGCTGAGCCATGAGCACCCGAGCCAGGGTGATGTGCTCATACTCGCGCAGAAAGCTCAGATCGTCATCCACCGACAGCCCCCGCTCCTGCACCCACCCCAGCGCGTCGGCCAGCCTGCCCTGGGCCAGCCACACAGGGACTTTCAAAGCGGAGATGGGGCGCACCTCTGGCACAGGCGTTGGGAAGTAGAGTTGCTCTGCCTGGTCAAACAGGGCCAGCGCTCCGTCCAGATCGCCCTGATCCGCAGCAAAGCGCGCCTGGGCACGGCGCAGACGGAAGGGCCAATCCGGCAACGCACCAGACTCGCCAAATTCTTCGCTTTTGCGCATGTGCGTAGCAGCGGCGGCATCGTCGCCCTGTTCCCAGAATAGTTCGCTCAAGCCCAAATGGAGGTCGGCCGTCCCCCGGATCACAGAATCCTCCTGCTCTGTGGCTAGGCGCAATGCCTGTTCATAGGTGTCTACAGCAGCGCGCAGACGGCCCTGCACAATCCGAATATCCGCCAGCCCATAGGTTCCGCTCAGGGCGAAGTGCAGATTGCCCGCCATCTGAAAACCGGCCATGGCCTCGGCCAGGGATCGGTGGGCCGCCTCCAGATCGCCGTTGCCCCACTGGGCCAGCCCCAGCAGAGAAGCCGCTGGCCCCCGCCGGAGGTATTCCGTCTCTGGCAAAAGCTCCAGGGCCTGTTGGGCATACCGAATGGAAGCGGGAATATCGCCAAAGGCCTGGGCGTGGTAGGTCCACGCCGAAGCGATAGAAGCGGGCAAAAAGCGGAACTGCTCTTCGTCAACAATCGTCAACCCCTGTGGGGGTGTGCCGTGTTGGGTCACCTGGGCTGCGGCAGCCAAACACGCTTCGGCGTCGCGCAGGCGGGCGGCGGCGGCCTCCATTTCGCCCTCATTCAGCAGTGCCCAGGCGTAGGCAACGCAAAGCACAGGCCGGGCGCGTATTAATTTCTCAGGCAGCGCGCTGGCCCAATTCAGCCAAGGGGCAGACTGGAAAGTTCCGTCCATTTCCGGCCAGGCCAGCTCGATCAGCCCTGCTGCATGCTGGAAATCCTGTGCGGCCAACGCGTGGCGAATGGCGTCGGCTGTCTCACCCTTGGCCGCGTACCAATCGCTGGCCCGTTGATGCAGAATGGGCATCTGGTGCGGGAATATCTCCTGGCCGCGTGCCTGCAGGACATCGGCAAAGAGGTGGTGATAGCGGTACCACTGGCGCTGGTCATCCAACGCAACAACGAACAGGTTGCCCCGTTCCAGGGCGGCCAGCATCTCCGCACTCCGGGTTTGGTCGGTGACGGCGTCGCACAGCCCGCCGCTGAGCCGGTGAAGAATGGCGGTTTGCAGCAAGAAATCGCGCACTGGCTCCGGCTGGCGCTGCAAAACCTCTTCGACCAGATAATCCAGCACAAAGCGATGGCTTCCCGTGAAAGCCCGGATGAATGCGGAGGTGTCGCCGCGCCCCTGCATGGAAAGCGCGGCCATTTGCAGACCGGCAATCCAGCCTTCGGTGCGGGCCTCCAGCGCGGCTACATCTGCTGCCGATAGCTCCAACCCCATCGCCTGACGAAAAAATCCAGCAGCTTCGGCAGGTGAAAAGCGCAGGTCTGCGGCGCGCAATTCGGTCATTTGGCCCCGGGCGCGGTAGCGGGCCAGGGGCAGGGCAGGGTCTTCGCGGGTGGTGATGACCAGATGCATGGGGGGCGGCAGATGTTCGAGCAGAAAGGCCAGGGCTGCGTCGACAGCAGTGCTGTCAATTGCGTGGTAGTCGTCAAGGACCAGAACGAAATCGTCCCGGGTGGCGGCGATCTCATTGAGCAGGGTTGTCAGAACCAAATCGCTGGCTGGCGGCATGGGGGATTGGAGCATCTCCAGGGCTTCTTTGCCAAAGCGTTCGGCATTGACGGCCATGGGTAGGCTTTGCAGGGCCGCCACAAAATAGGTGAGAAAACGTGTGGGGTCGCTATCTCCACTGTCCAGGGAGAGCCAGGCCGTGGGCTGTTGGCTTCCGGCCACCCATT
>JAHEML010000011.1 GCA_024643705.1 Caldilineaceae bacterium
GGTGGCCGTTGGGGTCACCCGAATGCCATATCCACATACCTCGAAGACTTCCCCTGGCTCCTCGTCGCTGGTGATTTCCTGCAGACGGAAACAGTAGCTCACATCGGGCTTTAGTTCAAAAATTTCGCTAAAGTAGACGGCCCCTCGTTCCAGGTTGCCCTTGCCTGCTATGGGAAAGCCAACGGGATGATACTCGGTGTCTGGTTCGATTTCGGCTTTGCAATAGATCTGAAAACCAATCAGATTGTATTCCTGGCCTGTCTCCCACTCCAACCGAACCCGATCTGACAGGGAATAGACGCGAAAATCTATCATTTCCACAGCGGCAAAAGCGGACGCGGTGGTTATGACGATTCCCAATACAAACACAAGGAGGATAAGCAGAGCGCTGTTTTGTCGAACTCCAGGTTCACGCATCAACGGTTGAGCAATTCCTTCAAATCCGCAGCCAGGACATCGATTGGTGTATCGTGGGGGAAAAGAGCAAGAAGGTTGCTTTTGCCATCAAGCACATAGATGCCCGCTGTATGGTCCACCAGATAACCAGCGGCGCTGGACTGGCTGACATCGCTCTTTTCGGCAAAGACGCCAAAGCTGCTCTTGACCTGGTCGAGCAGGGCCGGATCAACCACGATACCAAGGATATTTGGATGAAACGCAGGGACATATTGGGCCAAACGCTCTACCGTGTCTCGATCTGGGTCGACGGTGACAAAGAGCGCTACCAACTTCTGGGCTGCTTGCGGGTCGTCGGCAGCGATGCTTTTCATAGCCCCGGCCACATTTGCCAATGTGAGAGGGCAGACATCGGGGCAAAATGTGTATCCGAAAAAGACGACAACGGTCTTGCCTTGCAGATCGGCCAGATCAAACGGTTTTCCCGTCTGATCCGTGCCTCGCAGGTCACCCACTGGTTGTGGGTCGTCAAAGACCATCCCCGTGAATTCATGTTTAGGTGCGCAGCCTGCAGCCAAAATAGCTATCATCGGGATCAATAAGAGAAGCGACAGCCGCTGCACAAACATTCGGCCCATTACTTGGATTCCAACCTCTCCAGGATCGCCCGGATCTCGCCCACACACGCCCCTGCCAGATCGTCGTTGTACCAGAAACGCATTTGGTGTGTCAGCTCATTGATCAGCCGCACCAGTTCGGGCGAATCGTCGCCATCCTCATTATCCATCAGATCGGTATAGGCTGGGTGGAGATTCATCCATTCATCCAGCCGTTCTTCGGCAGCCGCGGGCCGCGGCCCCCACCGTTCCTGATGGTTCCACTCCTCATCAAAAAAAAGGAGCAGGGGCATATCCAACACCTCTAAATCCTCCTCCAGGTCCATATCTTCATCCACCAATTCATTGATGGCCGTCAAATCCATTGTGGTGGAGAGAATGCGCAGTTCCATGCGGGGGCAGGCCTCGGCCAAACGCACCAGGATCGGCAGGATCAACGTAGTATCTGGCGACTGATCTTCCACAAGCACAACGCACGTAAGCCAGGTAGGGTAGGTTGCCAAATACAATTGGGTGTCGGCATCAATGCGCGCACCAGCATAGACACGGCGCAGAAGACCGGCCAATTCTGGCGGTTGGGCTGTACAAAACTCGTCGAAAGTCTCGCCGGAAGTGAAAGCAAAAACCGGCTCCTGAACAGGAATCACTGTGGACATAGAATGCGGCGTCCTCAATCAATCGGAAGGGGATGATAGAAGTGCATCTTTTTCATAGAAATGCACTTCCTTTCTTTTAGAGATTGTATCACGAAGGCGACGGAAAAAACCAAAGTGAATTGCATTGTCCCCCATGCCTATCTATGCTATGATTCCACCGTCCCGCCCGGTAGCAGCCATCAACAGGGGCAGTTGCCCTCAAAAAACCATAGAATGACACAGTAAACCTCACCCAAAAGGATGCTCGTCTATGCGTATTACCGACATGCACATCACACCTATAGCGGTTGGCGATCCGCCCCTGCTCAACGCGGCCGGCCTGCACGCGCCCTATGCCCTGCGAATTATTGTGGAACTGGTGGCCGACGACGGCACATATGGTCTGGGCGAAGTGCCAGGCAGCAGTGCCACCCACGCGGCCTTGAACGCGGTGCGGGAGGTCATTATCGGCCAAGACCCGTTCCAGCTCAATGCCATTCGCCGGGGTATCGACGAACGCTTTGGCAAAGAGGAGATCGCAGCCCGGGGCGAGGCCCATCTGGCCTTCGGGCGAGTGAACCAGGTCCACAGTGCGGTCGAAGTGGCGTGCTTTGATCTGATGGGGAAGGCAACCGGACGGCCCGTGGTCGATCTGCTGGGTGGCCGGGTGCGGGATCGGGTGGATTTCTCGGCCTATCTTTTCTACAAATACGCGGGCGCGGGCGGCGCGCTGGGCATGGGAACAGACCCCAACGCAACTGGCTGGGCCGCTGCCCGGCAACAAGCAGCACTAGACCCAGATGGGGTTGTGGCCGAAGCCCAGGCCATGTGCGATGCCTTCGGTTTCAAATCCATCAAACTCAAGGGGGGCGCTTTTCCGCCGGACGAGGAAGCAGACGCAATTTTAGCCATGTACGAAGCCTTTGGCCCTGACACACCCCTGCGCCTGGACCCCAACGCCATCTGGTCGGTGGAGACGTCAGTGCGCATTGGCGAACGGCTGAAAGGGGTTCTGGAATACTACGAAGACCCATGCCGGGGCCAGGCAGAAATGGGTGAAGTAGGTCGGCGCACAGGCATCCCCATGGCAACCAATATGTGTACCACCTCCTTCGACCACATCCCCGGCAGTGTGGAACATCACTCCGAAGACATCATTTTGAGCGATCACCATTTCTGGGGTGGGTTGCGTAGCACAGTCGAACTCTCCCGCATTTGCCAGGTCTTTGGCCGAGGGTTGTCCATGCACTCCAACAGCCACGTGGGGATTTCCCTGGCGGCCATGGTTCATCTGGCCGCGGCCATCCCCAACCTGACCTACGCCTGTGACACCCACTACCCGTGGCAAAGCGACGAAGTCATTGTCGGCGGCAAACTGCAATTCGACGAAGGCGCGCTGGCCGTCTCCAATGAGCCGGGGCTGGGTATCGAATTGGATCGAGCCGCGCTGGCGAAGCTCCACCAGCAGTACATTAATTGTGGCCTGACCGACCGCAACGACGAAATTGAAATGCAAAAAGTAGAGCCAGGCTGGAAGTTTCAGTCATTACGTTGGTAAAAGGGAGAGTACGAGATTGGACTGGCAATCTCCCAATCTCGTACTCTCTCACCCTTCCAATCACCCATTCACCGGATCATCCATTTCCATGCGCATCACAAAAATTGAAAGTCTCTTTTGCGAAAAACTGCCCCGCCTGCTGCTTGTGCGTGTTCACACCGATACGGGCCTTGTGGGCTTGGGCGAAACCTACGACAAAGTGCCCGGCTCATTGGGCGCGCTCCACGGCACAATTGCCCCAATTCTCCTGGGCAACGACCCGCGGGAGATCGACCGGCTGTGGAACTTTTGCTTCGACACCATTCTCTACCACGGCTTTGCCGGGGCCGAGCTGCGCGCCCTTTCGGCGGTGGAGATCGCCCTGTGGGATATTCTGGGCAAGAGCCTGAATACGCCTGTCTACAAACTATTGGGCGGCGCTGTGCGGGATCGCATCAGCACATACAACACCTGCATCGGCCACCCGCCCTACGACGATTTCCATCGTTTCCACAACAACGCGGGCGAGCTGGCCCTGGAGATGCAGGCCGAGGGCATTCAGGGGGTAAAAATCTGGCCCTTCGACAAGTACAGCGTGCGTAATCTGGGCCATTCGATCTTCAGCGAAGAGATCGAGGCGGGGCTGGAGCCGGTACGCAGTATCCGTAAAGCAGCGGGCGACCATTTCCGCATTGGCATCGAATGCCATTTCCGTTTCAGTCGGGCGGCTATGGAGCAGATATGCTACGCCCTGGAACCCTACAACATCTACTTTATCGAAGAGGTGTTGCGCGCGCCCAACCACCAGGAGATTGGCCGCCTGAGCGAGAAGACCCGCATCCCTATTGTGGGCAGCGAGACCCTTCTTAGCCGCTGGCAGATGCGGGATTGGATTGTGGCTGGAGCCAGCCAGATTGCCATGACCGATGTGGCGTGGACCGGTGGCATTGGCGAGACAAAACGGCTGGCCTCGTTTGCCGAAGCCTTTGGCGTGCCCCTTGTTTTGCACAACGCGGGCGGGCCTGTCTCTCACGCGGCCAACTTACACGTGGCCGCCAATATCCCCAATCTTTTTGAGATGGAGACCGTGCGCGCCTTTTATCGCACCTACTTCAAAGAACTGACCGATCTGGAAACGCAAGTGGTGGATGGTCATTTGCCCCTGCCCAGCGACAGACCGGGCCTGGGCATCGAGCTTAACCCATCTATTTGGGAGCGGCCCGACCTGCGGGTGCAGAGCAGCGAAGGCCCAGGCACGGCAGTGGGTGTCAAGGCAATGGGCGATAGTTGGAGCAGACCGGACGTTCGGCTGTAGGGAATACGAGACAGCAGACGATGGACGATGGGCGACCGACGATTTGTCGTCGGTCGTCCATCGTCCATCGTCTAATTCACCGGCCCGAACACACCGTCGATATACGCCGTCACCGCCCGCTGGAAGCTCTTCTCCACCTCCAAAGGCATGCCAAAACTGCCCGACATCTCCAGGCTGACAAAGCCGTGGAGCAGGCTACGCAATCCCCGCACAACATGATAGGCGTCGTCACCTTCCAATCCCATAGAGGCCAGCACCAACACAATCGTCGTCAGAATTTCTGTCGATGCCTCGGTGGCTTCGGTGTCGTCGGCGGGCGCGGCAGGCAGAATCAGAGGGTAGATCCCCGGATTTTCATGGGCGAATTGGCGATAGGCATAGGCCAGAAAGAGCAGCGCCTTGCGTCCGCTGTGGCCTGCAGCGGCCACACGCAAAGCACGAGAAAGGCGGGTGAGCGCATACAGGCGCATGTCCTGGCGCAGCCCCTCCAGCCCGGCGATGTGGTTGTAGAGCGACGGCGGCTGAATATCCAACGACGCAGCCAACTCGGTCAATGTTACGGTATTGGGGTCGCGTTGGGCGTTCGCCATCTCCACCGCCCGGCGCACCACCGCTTCTTGTGTCAATCCTCTGCGTTTACTCATCATAAACCCTTGTTTCGGATGAAATTCGATTGTGCAATGTTCGACTACTGGAAGTTTCGAGCAGCTCGCTCAACCACCTCAACCATCGCTTTATGTGGGTGGTCCAGCACGGGGCCATGACCCACGACCAAGCGGGATGGCTTGAGCGCGGTCAAATTACGGGCGGTTTCCAGCGCTGTTGGCTTGTGCCAGGTGGCCCAGGCTGGCAAGGGAAAGAGCAAGCGCATATCCCCGCTCACCGCCAGCCCGCCTTGGGTCTGGAATGCGTCGCCAGCATAGAGGGTGCGGTCCCGGCTGTCGAGAAAGGCAAGTTGATCCGGCGCATGGCCAGGTGCGGCAATCGCCCGCAACGAGCCGATCTGGTCGCCATCGACCACGGTGAGGGCAGGTTTGCTCGTGCAGCGAACGAATCCGCCCCGCAGCTTGCTTTGGGGCTGCCCCTTTTCCAACCCCATATCCCCGATTAAAAAGCGGGCAGTCTGTGGGCTGCACAGAAACTCGGCATCGGGCAGTTGGGCCATCAGATCATCCAGCGAGCCGGCATGATCGGTGTGCGCATGGGTGAGCAGCACCCGGCGAATTGGCTTGCCCAGTGCTGCTGCTGCAGCCAGAATCGCAGGGGCGCTGCCAGACATCCCTGTGTCTACAGCAGTCAGGCCATCCGCTTCGTCTACCAGATAGCTGTTCATCAACCCAAAGCGGGTGATCTTGGTACAATAGCTGCCGTGTTTCGTTGTCATTGGTTCGCTCCGCAGAAATGATTTTGTCTTGTGCAAAACACAAACTAATATAATTAGTTTATAAACAAGTATAATTTGTTTGTCAAATCGATCACATGCCCATTGTGCATATCCTCTGATTGTCTGACAAGAATAGGGGCGGAAATTGACCCGCCGGTAACTTGGGCCAGCTTTTGACTTTGAATAACGCGCATAGAATAATTGTACAAAAGTCGCTAGACAGAGTTTGACGCAGTCAGCGGTGATGACATAGGAAAATTCGTGTCATTCGTGCACTTGGTGTTCAAACATTTTCCCGGTCTTACGAGGTTGTATGCCTTCTCTGATTTTCATTCTTGGTGGTGCGCGCAGTGGTAAGAGCGATTATGCGCTGGAATTGGCGCGCCAACTGGCAGGGGGAGGCTCGGTACTTTTCATTGCCACCGCCCAAGCTGGCGATGATGAGATGGCGGAACGCATTACTCACCACCGCGCCGAACGTCCCGGCCATTGGCACACCTTAGAAGCACCCCAGGCTGTGGGGCATCGCTGGTACGAGTTCCAACAATCCCCCGCCCACGGTGGGGGGCCTGGTGTCGCGGTGCTGGATTGCCTGACACTTCTCGTTTCCAATCTTCTCTTTGCTGGGGAAGATGACCCGGAGCATGAGGATGAATCGGCGATTATGCGCCGGGTGGACGAGGAACTGGATGCGTTGTTGGCGATGTATCGGCAGGGAGACTCTTCGCTGATTGTGGTGAGCAACGAGGTCGGGTTGGGCATTGTGCCTGGGGGACGGATCAGCCGGGTCTATCGGGATTTGCTGGGCCGGGCGAATCGGCGTCTGGCAAGGGTCGCCGACCACGCCCATTTTCTGCTGGCTGGTATCCCCCTGGATTTGAAAGCTATAGCGGCTGTGCCTATTGCACAAGAAGCAGGAGCTGCACAAGAGATAGGCGATGCCCAGCCTCACCCCCAACCCCAAACCCAGCCACACGGCACATTCTCGGCGGATGGTTCCGCAAAATAGAGCGAAACCTACTTGTCAGCCGACCTTCTTTCCAGTACAATAGCAATATCGATCAATTGCATTAGGGGCCGCTGCCTGCACAAACTAGGGAGTGAACCCGCTCTACTTCCTCAAATCAGGAGTACCCCATTTGCCAATTCGGCCTTTTGCTCCGGGCGATGTTGTCCTTGTTCAACGCCTGAGCCGGTACGCCACCAGATTCCATATTGGAAGATTTCTACTACAGCGCTCTTCCCCGCTCCAGGTTGCATTCAGCGCCTATCTCCCTTGGGCGTACAAGAACAACGTTACCTACGTCTTGCGGCAAGAAGACAATGGCTTGGCTCGTGCGGGGTTTGCCCAATGGCAACTGCACCCCAACCGAGCCGAGGCGGATCTGATGGTGCTCAGCCCGGCATTGGACGCGCCCAATGGTCACCCAGCCATTTGGCACAAACTATTGGCAGAAAGCGCGCTCTCCCTCGCCGATCAACAGTTTCGTCGCCTCTACAGCGAACTCTCGGATCAACCCCTTTTGGTCAACACATTTATGCAGGCTGGCTTTCACCTGTACGCCAGGGAGACGGTTTGGCGGTTGGTTACGTCTCCGCCGGGCTGGTTGCCCCCGGATGTCTCGGCCCTTCGCCCACAGACCGATCAGGACAAGTGGGCGCTGGAGCAATTGTATGCCCGGATCACCCCAGAAGCGGTGCGCCAGGCCGAAGCGCTGGGGGAGGAGGCGGAGGGCAAGGGCGATTATTTTGCACCACCGATTCTGCACAATCGTCACCTTCACCGGCCATTGAGCAGCTTTGTCCTGGATGGCGCGGATGGTTTGGATGGTTGTGTACAGATCACATGGGGGGAGGCGGCGGTGTGGTTGCGGCTGTGGGTAGATGGCAACAACCCCGATACTGGGCATGTCCATCTGCTTTTACGCCACGGCTTGCAGAGCATTATCGAATCCCCCGTGCGCGGTCCGGTTTATATCGCCGTGCGTGACTATCAAAGTGGCCTTTCGTCGATTGTAGAGGAATATGGTTTCGCACCCTTTACCGATCGTGTGCGCATGGTACGGCCTGTTTGGCAACGGGCCAAAAAGACAGCGGAAAGCCGTTTGCCATCGTTGGAAGCTGTAGCCAAAGCGCTGCCTGGCTCTTTGGTTGTGCCCAACGCGACGAACGACTTGGTGATTCGCAACCAGGCAGTGGCGAACCAGGCAACAACAAAAAAGAGAAGAGCAGTGGAACTTCTCGTCCCGTGGATGCGTACTATCTCTGATGGTATTGAGAAATATAGCTCTGTGCAACGAAACAGCAACAAACACAGGAACCTATGACACAAAGCAATCAACTACAAACAAGCAGCACACATGCACAAATCAAAGAACAGGGCAAAATGACCCTGCGCATCACCGATGATCTTGACTTGCTGTTGGATGTACTTCCAGAGCGCATTCAAGAATCGCTGCGCGAGATTGGGCGCCCTGCCGAGCTGATCGAAGTTGTGATGGACCTGGGCCGCCTGCCCGAAGCCCGGTTTACCGATGGCGAAGTCTATCTGAGTACCGATGAAATCACCGACGAGGATGTGCGCAACGTCATCGACAAGATCGGCACATTTGGCACGGACAACCGCGCCGGAATCGAGCGCACCCTGCACCGCATCTCCGCCATCCGCAACCGCAAAGGGCTGGTGATCGGTCTTACGTGTCGGGTCGGGCGGGCCGTCTATGGGGTGATCGAAATCATCCAAGACATTGTTCTCAGCGAAAAGAGCATCTTGCTTTTAGGCCGGCCAGGGGTTGGCAAAACCACCCTCCTACGCGAGGCGGCCCGGGTTCTCAGCGACAAAAAACGGGTGGTCATTGTGGACACCAGCAACGAAATCGCGGGCGATGGGGATATTCCCCATCCGGCGATTGGCCGTGCACGACGGATGCAGGTTGCCACGCCAGAACTGCAACACGAAGTGATGATCGAAGCAGTGGAAAACCACATGCCCGAAGCGATTGTCATCGACGAAATTGGCCGAGAACTGGAGACAATCGCCGCCCGCACCATTGCCGAACGAGGTGTGCAGCTCATCGGGACAGCCCACGGCAATTCCCTGGAGAATCTTCTGCTCAACCCCACCCTGTCAGACTTGGTGGGCGGGATCGACAGCGTGACCCTTTCGGACGAAGAAGCCCGCCGACGCGGTACCCAAAAGACTGTGCTGGAGCGCAAAGCACCGCCTACCTTTGACGTACTGATCGAAATTCAAGACCGCAAACGCATGATTGTTCACCACGAAGTGGCCGACGCTGTGGACTCTATTCTGCGGGGCTGGACCCTAAGCCCAGAAGTGCGTTGGATCGACCAGAATCAGGCTGTGCATATCGATACAGTGACAGATCAAAGCGAGAAGCGCGTGGGGGGCGGCAACGGGCGACGGGAAAACGGCCACCGTACCATGGATAACGAACGGCGCACTGGCCGCAAGCGCAACGCGGAAGCAACCCGAACCAGTGACGCCCAAGATGGCAACATGGACCAAGGTGGAACCAACTCGGGGAAATCGTCAAAAAGTGTGCGTGTCTTCCCTTATGGAATCGGCCAGAACCGATTGCGCTCGGCGGCCAAAAATCTGGATGTGAACGTTGAGATCGTGGCCGAAATGAACGATGCAGACATTGTGATGACGTTGAAGAATTATTATCGGCAGAAACCCCAACCCATTGTGGACGCCGAACGGCGCAGCGTGCCAGTCTACGTGCTGCGCAGCAACACCGTCACACAAATGGAGCAGTGCCTATTGGACATCTTCCACCTGAATGTGCCCAATTCGGAGGCCGTATTCGACACGGCTATGCGCGAAACCCAAGACGCCATTCAAAAATTGCTCAAAGGCTTGGATTCGGCCGAGCTGCAACCCCAGCCAGCGGCCATCCGCAGCCAGCAACACCAGTTGGCACGCGCGGCAAATCTGGTCAGCCACAGCTATGGACGAGAGCCTCATCGCCGGGTACGCATCTTTAGCCAATAGCGCGCCAAGCGGGAGACTTCTGCTTCCCATCCGATACAATTCCAAACCACAGAGAATTCCAAGCCACAGAGAGAAAGTGCCTGTGTTTATCACCTTCGAAGGACCGGAAGGCAGCGGCAAGACCACCCAGATCCGCTTATTGGCCGAATGGCTGAAAGGCCAAGGCTACCCGGTTCTAACCACCCGCGAGCCAGGGGGAACCCGTATTGGCAACGGGATACGCTCTCTGTTGTTGGATGTAGACCATACGGAAATGACAGCCCGCACAGAGACATTGCTCTTCAACGCAGCCCGTGCCCAGATCATCCACGAGGTGATCCGCCCTGCCCTAGAAAGTGGGCAGATCGTCCTGTGTGATCGCTTTGCCGATAGCACCCTGGCGTATCAAGGCTATGGATATGGTCAGGATCGGGCCGAGTTGGGCAGGCTCATTCGTTATGCAACCGGGGGGCTTACCCCGGATATCACACTCTATTTGGATGTGAAGCCTGAAGTGGGATTGGCCCGCAAACAGGCTGGCAGCCGCCAGGAGTGGAACCGTTTGGATGCCAGAGCGATGGCCTTTCACTTGGCTGTCGAGGCGGGGTATCGGGAGATGATCGCTGCCGAGCCGGGCCGGTGGCGGGTGATAGCGAGTGACCATGCGGAGCAGGTTGTCCATCTGGCGATTGTGGCGATCGTTGGGGCCGAGGCTCGCGCCCGACTGGCTGTAGCGTAGGGGGGATAGAGATGAAATTGATCATTGCCGTTGTCAATAATGATAATAGCCGGAATTTGCTCGACCAACTTGGTCGCAATGGCTTTTCGGCTACGGTCACCAGTTCGGCTGGCGGTTTTTTGCATGTCAGCAATGCAACCATCTTCTGCGGTGTGGACGACGAAGAGCTGGCCGACGCGCTCAGGATCATCCGCGAAAACTGCACAAGCCGCATTCAATACGTCACACCCCTGCCGCCGGTAATGGAGCCAGGCGAGATGCACATTCCCATACCCGTGGAAAAGCATGTGGGTGGAGCGACTATTTTTGTGGTGGATGTGGAGCATTTT
This sequence comes from Caldilineaceae bacterium, assembly GCA_024643705.1. GTDB lineage: Bacteria > Chloroflexota > Anaerolineae > Caldilineales > Caldilineaceae > JACQGT01. The sequence continues at coordinate 10,947 of JAHEML010000011.1, forward strand.
GAGAAGGTGTAAAGTAGCCCATCGACAAGACTGCTCGCTTCTTTTCAACATTGGCTACTCAAGCCCACCCAATCCTGACATTCCACCCATCATCCCTGCACTATCATCACCGGCCAGATCAGGCATGGATTGTTCGATAGACTCCGGATTTTCCCCAGCTTCCAGTCGATCCATCACCTCGGCCATTTCCGGGTCTAGCGGTTCGCCCATTTCGTCGCTCATGCGCCGCATAAAACCGGCCAGAGCACGGGGATCTTCGCTTTCCAGCCCAGACATCAACGACGCATCATCAGCCATCGACTCCATGCGGCTCTCCTCCGAGCGTAACATCCGCACACGGCTGACCAGACGCCGCAAGTGGCGACCACTGCATGTGGGGCAGGCGGCATTGTCATCGCTGGCAACGGAGATTGTGCGAAAAAAGACACTGACGCGTTTGGTGCAATCGTAGCAATAGTATTCATAAATAGGCATGCAAACTGGATCCTTCTATCAAAAAACCCTGGCAAAACGAAGTCGGCTAACCTCAAATTTTCCTGGGAATTGGCTGGTAGTCTATACTAACTGTCTATTGTTCATTATACTCGGCAAATGCAAGGTGGCAAGCGCAGTGACGAGCGAGACAACAGCAGGCAGTCAACAGGCAGACGAAGTCGAAGCGATTTACGAGCGTTTCGCGGGTCCGCGTCCGGTTTTGGTGGTGATTTCGGGTCCAAGCGGTGTGGGCAAAGATGCGACACTGGCCTTGATGAAACGCCGTGAGCAACCCTTCTATTTCGTGGTCACGGCCACTACCCGGCCTATTCGCCCTGGCGAAGAAGAAGGTACAGACTATCATTTTGTCTCGGTGGGAGAATTCGCCGAGATGATCGAGCAAGGCGAACTGCTGGAGTATGCGGTCGTCTATGGCGACTATAAGGGCATCCCCAAGAAACATGTGCGGGCGGCACTTGCCAGTGGCAAGGATGTGGTGTTGCGGATCGATGTCCAGGGCGCGGCCACCATCCGCAAACTGATCCCCGAAGCCGTGACGATTTTCTTGGCATCGGAGAGCGAGAAGGAATTGGTGACGCGCCTGCGCGAGCGCAAGACCGAATCGCCGGACAAACTGAAGATGCGCATTGCCACCGCTCGCCAGGAAATGAAGCGCATCAACGACTTTAACTACATCGTGGTCAATCGGGAAGATTGCCTGGAGCGGACAGTAGACCAGGTGATCAGCATTATCCACGCCGAAAAATGCAAGGCCGACTGGAAGCCCGTGTCGCTGTAGCCAGTATCATTTTAGAATGTCGTTGCAAGGGGTTTCCGTGTACGATCAATCGACCGACCAGTTTCCTAAACATCCTTCCCCCATCCTCATCCCATCCCGTCCCGAATTCTATATTCCTCTTACAAACCCAACCGTCAGCCGGGTGATGATTGGCCTGAACCTGCTTGTATTTGCGGCAACTTTTATCTATGGGCTTGTGGTCTTTGGCACATGGACAGGGCCGGTCGATATTCGCGTCCTATACCTGATGGGGATGAAGTCGAATGTGGATATCCTTAACGGCGAAGTTTGGCGGCTGTTGACGGCTATGTTTCTGCACATCGGCCCCACCCATCTGATCTCCAACCTGATTGGCCTCTTTATGCTTGGCCCAATTCTGGAAGGACATCTGGGTCATTGGCGTTTTGCCGCCATCTACCTGGTGGGAGGACTATTTGGGAGCGTGGCCAGCTACGCCCTGTCGCCTGCTCTGTCGGCGGGTGCGTCTGGTGCTGTCTTTGCCCTGCTGGGGGCAACGGTCTTCTACTTCTTTCGCTTCCGACAGAATTTTGGTCAACGGGGACAGGATATTCTGCGCTCCATGCTTGTCGTTCTTGTCCTAAATCTGGTACTGGGCGGTACAGTCTCCAATGTGGACAATTGGGGCCATTTGGGTGGGCTTTTCGGCGGCCTGCTGGTTGTGGCAGGGATGTTCCCCCGCTTTCGCCCCCCCGCGATCATCAAACCGGGGCGTCAACCCCTCATCCGCGAATACAATCTACCCCGCCAGATTGGTTGGCTGGCGCTTTGCGTGCTTCTGCTCGTCCTCGCATTCTGGCTGGCGACCATCGCTGGCCCACCTCTCCAATAAGAGTCAACAGGAAACCTTAGGCGTGACACACTCCCGCTTGCCGGACGCGCCAGCACTGATTGGGCCTAAAATCTCCCTCAACCGGGCTATTTTGACATTGGCGCTGCCCGCCGTGGTGGAGAATTTGCTTCAGACTGTCGTCTTTTTTAGCGACACGGTGATGATCGGCTGGATTCGCGACCCTGCCGCACTGGCCGCGGTGGGGCTGGCAGGCACTCTCTTTTACCTGCTGATGACGCTCTTTGGCGCGCTGGCTGTCAGTGCCACCGCCCTGGTGGCCCGTGCCTGGGGCGCAGGCGACAAGCAGCGCGCTCAGTCTGTAGCGGCTCAGGCTCTTCTGCTCTGCGGCGTATTTTCCTTGGTAGGAACCATCGTTCTGCTGCCTTTTGCGCCCAGCTATTTGCGCTTGATGGGCGGGGACCCGGACGTGGTGGCTCAAGGCACGCTCTACATTCGCATCGTCCTCTGGTCGTCTGTCTTCAACTTCCCCATGATGGTTGCCAACGGCATTATGCGGGGTGCAGGCGACACCCGCACCCCTATGTGGAATACTATGGTGATGAATGGCTGGAATATCGTCGTGAGCTATGTGCTGATTTTTGGTGCCTTCGGCTTTCCGCAAATGGGTCTGGCTGGGGCTGCCATCGGCACAACCACAGCCAGGGCCGTGGGTGGGATTTTGGCTGTGGGTGCGCTGTTGGGCAAACGTACATTGCTGCGTGTTCCCTGGCGCGATCTCTTTCGGTGGAATGGGCGGGCAGCGCGCCGGCTGCTGCAACTGGCCGTGCCCACAGCCATCGAGGGTAGCATTGCCCAGTCCGGTTTTATCCTCTTTACCCGTATGGTTGCCAGTTTGGGCACAGCCACCCTGGCCGCCCACCAGATTGCGCTGCGGGTCGAGTCGCTGAGCTACATGCCAGCCTGGGGATTAGCCGCGGCCGCCACGACGATTGTGGGGCAAGCTCTGGGTGCGGGCCGCATGGAACAGGCCGAAGCATCCATCCGGCGCACAATCCTTTTTTCGATTGGTTTCAATGTCCTGCTCGGCTTGTCATTTGTTCTCTTTTCCCGTTCGATTGTTTCCATCTTTGGCAGCACGCCAGAAGTGCTCGATCTGGCAGCGTTGGCTGTAGCTATCTCGGCGGCAGAACTGTTGGGCATTGGCATCGAAATGATATTGGCCGGCGGGATGCGGGGCGCAGGCGACACCCGCACACCCATGTACGTCACGTTGGCGGGTGTACTGCTTTTGCGCCTGCCTGTGGTCTATCTGCTGGCGATCACTCTGGGCTGGGGACTGGCCGGCGTCTGGTGGGGCACAGCCATCGACTGGGCCGGACGAACCATTCTTCTCTGGTTTCTTTTCCGGCGCGGCCATTGGAAGACGATCCGCCTGGAAGACGAGGATTAATTTCACTTTCGAGGAGGTTTTGCGTGGACATTTCCCGCTGTAGCGGTATTCTTCTGCACCCCACATCTCTGCCCGGCCCCTACGGCGTGGGCGTGCTGGGCAAGGCGGCCTATGCATGGGTAGACTTTTTGCACCAGAGCCGACAGACCATCTGGCAGGTGTTACCCCTGGGGCCAACGGGCTTCGGCGACAGCCCCTACCAGAGTTTCAGCACCTTTGCGGGCAATCCATACCTGATCTGCCTGGAAACCTTGGTGGATGAGGGGCTGCTGGACCCAGCCGAGCTGGCCGCCGCGCCGACCCTGCCTGATGACCGGGTGGATTTTGGCGCGCTCTACGAGTGGAAATTGCCCCTGCTCTTTCGGGCCGCG
>JAHEML010000012.1 GCA_024643705.1 Caldilineaceae bacterium
TTGTATCCTTGTTCAAAGAACTTTTGGCCCAACTCGACGAACTGGGCTGGACAACTCGTGAAACCGTGAAAAAAGACAATTACCTTGTCCGTCTTCTGGTCATGGGTCTGCACATGGGTAGTGCATTCCGGGTGTAGATCAAGAGCCGCCTCTTCTGACTGGATTGACTCGACTCGGTCAATGGCCTCCTCGTAGTTTTGGGCCGGGTTTACTGTGAAGGTCGTATGTAAGGCAAACGGCTTGAAGGCCATGAAGATCAGAATGAAGAGCATGGCAGCCAGAATGCCAAGGGAAATACTCAACTTTGGTTTAGACTTAAACCAGTTCACTTTGTATTTCTCCCTTACTCATCAACAATGGCTGGATGGACACATTTTCTGAAAGAACATTCGAAGACCCCCAGATGCCATCTGTTAGGTGGTTTTGCGATACTGTCGCCACATTCTCAGCCCTACCAGGCCATAAAACAGGCCCGATATATACACAAACGTCCACCAATCATACGGTGTCAGGCCCTCGCCTTTGAGAAGCAGATCTTTGAAGCCCAAAATCCCGTGAGTCATCGGCATGAAAATGGCGATGATCCAGGCGGGCCAACTAAAGCCAATAATGGGTAGAAAGAAGCCTGTGAAGAAAATGGAGAGAAGCAAGGTTAACATGGTTAACTGAATCGCCTGGCTGTCTGTACGCGAGAAGGTCGAAATCAGGAAGCCCAGACCCACCGACGCCGTTGCCAGCATCAGGATAAGGGCGGCATGTTGAATCGGGTGCGCCGTGGGCATGGGCACGTTTAAGAACGATAGCACCCCGGTCAGGATGAACCCGGCAACGGTCACATAGAGAATATATGCAAGGGATTTGCCAATCAGGATATGGGCAAAACGCAGCGGCGCCACCCGGAACATTTCATACGCACCCATTTGCAGTTCCCGCACCAGCCCCAACGCACCCAGCGTGACAGCTAACTGTTGGATCAACAGGGCCAGCACGGCCGGCGTAAAGAAGACAACCATGCTATACGGTGTACCCCGCAGATTCTCGTAGGTCTCCAGAACCGGGGATGTGATCGTCTCCGGTGGAACGCTTACAAAGATCGCGATCGTGCTATTCAGGGCGTCGATTTCATCCACAGAACTGGAAAGCCGTTCCAATTGGGAGACGATATCACCATCACGCAAAACGCTGCTCAGTTCATCCATTTCGTCTATCAACAACTGTGCATCCTGATGCAGGCTGACAAGTTCCGGGGCTGCAATGGCCTGGGCCTGGGTCACCGGCGGCAGAAAATTCAGCAGTAGCGTCACTGTCGATCGCATATCCTCGGCGGCAGATACGGCGTCATCCACACTCTGGTTGCTCAATCCATTGGGGCCACCCAGAGCCTGCTGAAGCTGGAGCAATTGGCCCTTGGCGTCGTCTAGAGATACGCTGATTTCCTGGGCTTTGGTCTGGGCAACCCTGGCTTCCTGCGCAAGCAATTGCTGATTGATGAAATTCATCTCGCCGTAGGAAATAGAGCGGATCCACGCTTCGACTGTGGGGTCGATGGCCCGGGAGTAGACCTCGATTTCAGGGCGTTTGCCGCTTCCCGGTTGCATGACCGTCACATCCGGAATAATCTGAACCAGATCAACGTCGCCCGCGTCCAGCTTGGCCATCGCTTCGGCTCGGTCGGTTGTAGAGAGGGCCAGGTGGAAGGTGCTGTTGATATACGATTCGGCCTGGGCGCGATCAACGCCGGGTATACCCCCCTCGGGCCAGACGAGGGCAGCGGAGATAAACGGGTTGGCGCTTTGGAAGGTGGCCCCAAAGGCCCCCAAAACCAGAAGTGGCCCCCCGACCAGACTCAGAAGCAACAGGGGCTGGCGACGCACATCGTGAAATTCCTTGAGAAAAAACGACACAATTTTGATGAGAACTTTCACAGCTCGCTTGCCTCCGATTGTTGAATCAGGCGCACAAAGACTTCGTCGAAGGGCGGCATATACGGTTCCGCCACAGTGGGGGTAATCCCCTTTTCTTCCGAGAGCGCAGCCAACAGCACAGGGAGTTCCCGCCCGGCGCTCTCGACATAGACCTGAATCCTTTGGAGGTTGTCCGGTGCCCGCTCAGCACGCTTCACCCTGGGTTGTTTTTCCAGAAAAAGCTGGATCTCGGCTACATTGTCCCCGTCGATCTGGATATTCAGCACCTCGCCACCCATTGCTTGCCGACGCAGACCCTCAGGTGTATCCACCGTGACCATACGCCCGCGGCGCATGACGGCAACTTTGTCGCAGTAGGCTGCCTCGCCCACATATTGGGTTGTCACCAGCAGGGTTTTGCCCTGGTCCCGCAGTTTGCGGAAATTATCCCAGATGCGTGCTCGCAAGATGGGGTCGATCCCGGCAGTGGGTTCATCGGCGAACAGCAGGTCTGGATCGTGCAACAGCGCGCCAGCCAACATCAGGCGGCGCTGCATACCTCCTGATAATTTCTGGCCCAAACGTTTGCGGGCCGGGGTTAGATCCACGAAGTCCAGCAGTGCTGGAATCTTGGTCTTACGCTCACTGCGCGACATGCCATAGATTCCACCAAGGAAGTGGAGGTTCTCCTCTACGCTCAGATTGGGGTAGAGAATGAACTGTTGTGGGATATAGCCCAAACGCTCCCGATCCTTGTTGCCAAACTTGGATGGCGACTTTCCAAGCACCTGTACATCACCGGCGGTTGGCTTGTATATCCCGTTCAATAACCGGATTGTGGTGGTCTTGCCACATCCGCTCGGCCCGATCATGCCGAGAATCGCCCCTTTTGGCAGAGAAAAGGAGATGTCAAAGACGCCTGCCCCCCCGCCAAAATCGAGGCTGGCATTGTCCATGCGTAGGGCATCATCCGGGTTCGAATGGTTTTGGTTCGTTGTATCCATTGGTTATTTTGGTTCCTGACAGGTACATACCCAAAAGGGCGTTCCCCTGTGCTGGCTATCGTGTGTAGAGTAGTTTCTCGTTAGCTATGCCCTTTGGGCAATACAGTTTTATTCTAACAATGTAACAGTTGTGACACATCGGCAATCGAGATGGAATAGGGAGGTAAGCCTCACTCATTTGGACGGGACAGGCAACGTCTGACAACTAGGAAGGTAAGGTCTCATTCATGCAGAGATGATTGTCATCCAGCGGCCATTCGTCCTGAGCGTGATTGCTCGTCCACAACGGCGTACGCGCCATACGCCTCGTCTACTGAGCAACGCCCTCATTGATACTGGCACGCAGATCGAAAAAACTCTGTTGGCTGACTTCGATCAGACCCCGGTGGGGGCGATCCAGGTCAATGATGATAAAGACGAGCACGACAATCAAGCAGACCAGGACGTAGGTGACAAACGAGGTGCGACTACCTGCAAGCCCGGAGCCATAGCCGATGATCGCTCCTGCCATGAGAAAGGTGGCATATAGAAGTATGAGTACCGACTCTGGCACATGCCTGCTAAGCTCGGTATTGCGCAAACCGAAGCTGTCGATTAGATCATTGACCGATTGAATGAAGAGACCTGACGTAACAGGATTCGGGTCTTCCTCGGCTGCTTGCCGTGCATAGTTCCACAACATATTCTGTGTATAGCCTGCTTGCACAAGCAGTACAGTCAAATCGGATTGGCGGTTGTAGGGGATCGTGCTTGTCTTAATGCGGATGTCCAGATACTGTCGCAGCATATCCTGGGCGTTCTTACGAACCGATAGGGGAAGCAATTGGGAGCGAAGGTAGGCTGTGCCGATAGAATTTGCTTCACTTACAACTGCTTCGCTACGGCTTTCAAATCGCTGCAACGAGAGAGAAAAGGTGAAACCGAGAAGAAGTGCCAGGATGCCCAGGAGTGATGCCGAAATCGCGCTTACATGCGTCTTAAAAGCGTCGTTTGCAGAGGGTTGCGCTCTGATTCCAAAACGATGTCCGACCTCTATCAGCAGAGCCATCGAAAGAAGCAATATCCCGGAAATCCAAACGCTGTTAATCCCGTACATAAATTCTCTCATGTCCGCTCCGAGCTGGGAGGCTACCCAGCAATATATTCAAACAAGCCAAGGCGCTGTCTTTACGCCATTCCACAAGACCTCCCTCAGCGCTGAGGGGAGTGACTTTTACTTCGATTCTCTGTACCGCGCAGATACGAGCCTTTGCAATACAGGCTCGTATCTGTCGCAGGTTATGGCCAGGGCACCCCTGAATGAGCCTGCTGAATTGGGACCAAGTTACTGAATAATGAATACGATGTCGAAGTTTAGCTGCGGGCCTTCGGGCAGCATATTGGGGCGGATCGTCACGATATAGTCACCCGTGGCGGGCAAGCGCAGCCATAGGTTGTTCTGAAGACCGCCATTCTCCCCGTTCAGTGCCAGTTGGCCGCCGCCTACCTGGGTTGTGGTAACTGTTAGGGGCTCCCCGTGGGAGGTGGTACCGATTTCCATGACCTGACCGCCGCGACCACCCAGAATATAGCTCTTGGGCGCGCCGCTGTTGATGACGCCAACGCGGGTAGCAGAAATACCACCGGGGAAGTAGATGCGCTCGGCAGTGCTCGCTGGTGGCTGCGGGCGTGGCGGTGATACGACATTGCTTCCACCAGAGATGACCAGCACCTGCCCTGCATTGAGCGTGTTGCCAATATTGTTTGTCCGCTGGAGCGCAGCAACCGAAAGGCCAAAGCGTGTACCAATAGAGAAGAGCGTATCTCCCCAGGCTACTGTGTAGTAGGGTGCATTATAGTTTCCAGAAGCGTGGGGGAGTGCGCCATGATCATAAACACCCGGATCGCCAGGCAACTGTACAGCAGCCCCGCCGCCACAGTTACTGGGCACCGAAAGCCACATTCCCACCTCAACTTTGCTTGGGTTAGGACCAATCATCTCGCGGTTGATGTCGTAAATCGTCTGCCAATTGGTGCAGAAGCGATTGGCGATCTTGCCCAGGGTGTCGCCGGGCTGGACTACCACTGTCACGTAGTCCTGGGCGTGCGCCTGGCCAGGCATCAAAGCAAGACCCAGCACGGCCACGAAAATGAAGACGATAATCGTTAGAATGCTACGTCGCATCAATGAATCTCCTTATTCCTGAGCCGCATTGGTCGTTAGTGGTTTGGGCTGAATTTCGGTGGAACCCGCAATGGTGAGAGTGCCTGTCACTAGCGTTGAAGGTTCGAAACTACCCACCCACAAAGCATAGCTGCCTGGAATCGGCGTCAGGTCTAGGTAGGGGTTCAGGTTCGCTGCGCCATCAGCGTCGTCGTCACATTGGAATGTACCATTGGGGTTCTGCACAACCAGGGTTGTGTCTGCGTCAGCCTCAAAGAAGAGCACCAGCTTATCGGCCTCGCCTTCCCAGTCAAATTTGAAGGTCGGCACAGGGCTGATGAATCCGGTGCAGAGATCGTTGTCCAATTCAATATCATAGGCGCCTAACTCACCACCTGCCACCATTTCTTGAGTGAAAGGTGTGTCTTCAACCGTCAGCGGCTTCTGGGGTGCTTGGACCAAAGGCTCGCCGTCAATTTGGAGTACATCCATGGACATGCTTTCACTGACGGCTCCCGGCGCAATCTGGCGAGGGAATAGCTGGGCAATATCCAGAGTTGCCGGTGAGAAGTCCTGAGTCGTGAAGGTGAGGAAGCCGGGCGCAGTGGCGTTGCTGTCGAAGCTGCCAACATAGATGGCGTAGAGCCCTTCCACGGGATTGGCAATTTCCAGGTATGGGTCCGGCACCAATGGGTTAAAATCGTCGTTGCAAAGTATGTCGCCCTCTGGGGTTACTACCACCAGCGTCGGGTCACCCAAACTCAGCATAAAGATACGCAACTGTTCAGTATCTTCTGTCGCGGTCCAATCAAGGACGACATCTGGGCTTTCGTCGATAAACCCTGCACACCCAATGCCCAACAGACTGGCATCAACAGCAGGGCCGCCAAAGATTGCGCCGCTGTGTACTGTCACCATCATGGGGTCAAGCCAGAAGATTTGGGGATCACCCATTTTGATCGTCGCGACTGTGGCATCATTTTCGGGGGAGAAGGTGGCGATTGCCTCGCCTTCGAACGCTTCTTCCGAGATAAGAATCAGACCTTCGTCACCCAATTCATAGATGCGTTGTACAGGCAACGTTGGGCAGCAGGTGGGATCATCCGACGCCTGGGTATACAAATCCACCACAATCTGGCCATCTTCGATAGCCAGATCAATGAGATCAATGTTTTCACCCAGCAGAGTGGAGGTGATATTGGTGAGTACGTCCTCCTCCTGCACGACGATAGCCATATCTACAAACACACCGCTGTCCTCTAAATTCGTCACCAGAACGACGGCGGCATCTTCAATTTCGTCACCATTGAGGTCGCCGTAGGCAGTGTAGCCAGTCAAAGTGACGGATGATTCACCTTCCTTGAAGTGGCCATCGACCAACGTCACTATGCCGTCTTTGCCAAGGTTGCTAAGATAGGCCATATTGCCCAAGGTGTCGGAGGAAAAAACGGCGTCTGGAGGGTCGTCCTGTGCCTGGATTATTCCTGGAAGCAGCCCGATGGCGATGCAAGCCACTACAGCGATTGATAGCAGCAGATAACGTCTGGATTTGAGCATTTTTTTCTCCCACACAATGAATTGAGCGGTAGTTGCTTACGTATTCTTCCTGGAAGGAACGTCCTTCCAGGAAGAATATGTCTCTTATTCGAGTTGGGTGTTTCAACGGAATCGATGTCTACAGGTGGCACAGACTTCACAGGTGGAAAATGAAAGTCTATGACCTCTGGGCGCATCTATACTTGTGAATCATCTTAGCCAGGGAACCAGCCAGCTTCAGTCTTGGAACAGCGCGTTGGGCGTTCGTCCTGGTTCGAGCCAAATCGTTGTTGCTTTGCTTCACCCTCATTGCAGGGCTGCCAAATGACGATCTGTGGTTCCATTTGGATTGAACCCTGGTTTGGTGAATTCCATTCTCCGCTACCACGGAAGCAGTTGGATTGGTGGCTTCCCTGCTGGATGCACGGTGTATAGTCTCCAAACTTATTGGAAAGGGCAGTTGCAGAGACGACGGGCGGCGGCTGTGGCGGTACATAACCAGGCAGTTGCGTGGCTGGTGGCTGCGGCACGTAGACAGGTGAATCAACACTCTGCTTGACATATTGCCAATTCACATGAAGGTAGCCGGGGCCGGACCATTGACGGAAGTCAACCTTTACATGCTTGAGGCCCTGGTTCATTGGGATGTCAACAACAAATGTTTTGCCCGGCTGTCCACGATCTATGGTGTCGAGATAGGTGACATTATCGATTGTCAGGCGAATTTCATCATCGGCAAGCAGGGTGAAGCGATAGATGCCAGCATAGAAAAAGACATCGCTTTCCAACCGCGCCGAATAGTCCTGTGCTGGTAAATTGGGGCCGGGTGCCCACTGCCCCCAATTGAAATCGGCGAAATTGGCATATTGGGTGTAGACGGGGGCTCCGTTCCAGTCGCGGTTGGGCCAGAAGTCAATGCGCCACTGGTTGCCGCTCTGGGCAATGGCTGGCTGTACCACGCCGGCTACAAGCATAAGCAGCATAAGGGTGAAGGTCAGGAAAGTCCGTTTCATCTTATTCTCCTCCCTTGAGGGTCTTGGGGCTTACTTCGACCGATTCACTAATGGTCAGCACGCCGTTGATTTCTTTGTCGATCATCACACGCCCGACGAAGACGTAGTACAGGCCAGAGGCAGGTTTCGGAAGATCGACAACTGGGTTGAGATTTTCGCCCGCCTCGTGATCGTCATTGCAATGGATATTCCCCGACGGGTCTTCGACCATAAGAGTAGCGTCGCCGTCGCCTTCATAGAACAAACGCAGGTGTAATGGCTCGTCTGCCACATTTACCACGTAGTCAGGCAACGTATGGATAAAGCCATTGCAAATCTGGCCTGGGGTGCTGATATCAAAAGCGGGTACGCTGCCGGAAACGACCACAGTATGCGTAATCGCGTCGTCACCACTTTCCCAATCGACAGATGCAACGGTCGCCATATCTTCTTGTTTTGCGTCGTGATGAGGCAGCTTGCTGGTATTTACCTCATGTGCTTCGACGATTTCCTCCGGCACCGAATGACGTGTGATAAGATTGGCCATGGAAAATGTGCCAACATTGACTTCAGGTCGGGTAGTCAATACCAGTACGCCTGGTATCAGCTGCTCCGACGCATAGCCGCCTACCCAAATGTTGTAGCGTCCTTGAACCGGGTAATTGATCTGAACCACCGGATCAAGAAGCAGGTGGTTTGCATCGTCATTGCAGAGATAGCTGCCATCTGGTAGTTCGACCACCAGTACTGGATCATGATCGCTATAGAAGAATGCCTCTACAAAGTCCGTTTCGCCAGTCCAATTCAACGTGACGGTGGGTGCTTCGGCCACAAATCCATTACAGGCTTCATCCCACGTGCTCACATCGATGCCTCCCCCGCCGTTGAGGCTGATTAACAGTGGATCGAGCGGGAAGCCAGCGTTCAGATCGATTGCGGCAAAAGCCGTGGGCACAACATCTTCTGTTTCTGCGGCCGCATCACCCGTTGTGTTCGATTGAGCTAAGACGGTAAACGCCAATAGCACGGTCAAAGCTAGTGATAGAAGTATCGGCCAAATACGTCTCATGTGATTCATACAGTGTCTCCTCTATACGGCCATCATCCCCCGCAAAGATAATGACGCCTACTTTGTGGGGGATGATGGCATATTCTTTGTCCAAAACGATTAGTTGTTCAATGTTACCCAGACTTCTTTCCGTGCCGATCCCGACGATTCAGAGTCAACCGCAAGTACATAGACGACTAGACCAGCCAGCGATGCATCGTTGAGGCAATCCTGGAAGTTGCCGGGGGTGGGCAGATCGAACGCAATTTCTACATCGTTGCGCAGCAAGCGCACCGCTGCGAGACCCGTGCCGCTGTACTCCCAGTTCATGTTGACGCATTGCCCCAGGGAAATCTGTGTCACATCAGATGCAAAGACACTGATGGCTGGCGGGTTGGAGGGCAGTTGTTGTGCCTGGCCAGGCTGCACGTCCACCTGAGCTGATTGTTGGGCGGAGCCACCGAATTCGGAGTCCACCTGGAGCGTGTAGGTCACTTGGCCCGGATTAGGAGGACAATCCTGCATCGAGCCGTCCATTGGCACGTCACGGGCGATGCCTTCGCCGTTGCGGAAGATTCTGACAACCGCTAGGTCTTGGCCAGTGAAGTTCCAAGCTAGGTTCACACAGCCGCCTTGTGTAATGGCGTTGGGCGAAGCTGTGAATGAATTGATCACCGGTGCTTGGGGTGCAGGTGTTGCCGTGGGCTGGGCCTGCTGCATTACATTCACGCTGACCAAGGAGCGGTTGGAGCCACCAGACCCATTGGCATCGAGGTAGTAGGAGTAGTTACCAGGTCCAGGCGGGCAGTCCTGTCGATTGCCTTGCACGGGGGCGCCGTCCCAAAGCGTGTCTGCATTACGAGACAGCCGCACATTGTTGATAGATCCTTGTACTTCCCACCGCAAGGTCACGCACTGTCCTTGGCTAATTTGCCCACCTTGGTCGCTGCTGAAACGGATGATATTGGGTGCGCCAATGACACCCTGTACATCGATACGGATCTGACGTACCTCTACACTTTGATCGCGCTTGACAACACGCAGTTCGTAGGTAGTGGTGGTGTTCGGGTAGGCTTCTCGGCTATCTGTCCCGCCCACGCCCTTGTCCTGCCAGGATTCGCCCTGGGCATAGAAGAAGACGGCATTGATATTCTGCACATTCCAGTTGAATACGACACGCTCCCCAGCGCGGATATTAGTGCGATCCGCTGTGAAGCTGATTCCGGCCGACGGTGTTTGCGTGGGGGCTGGTGGCGGTGTGGGTGCACCAGGCACTTGGATCCCCGCCCAGATGCGTTGGCCGAATGGGACACGCTGACCATTGCGCATCTGCCAGAATCCCTGATAGACACCTGGAATCTGCGGCGCAGTCAGGTTCAAGCTAAGATCATAGGTTGCTCCTGGCGGTACTACACCCACAATGCCAAGAGGCTGGCCGTTCATTTGCGCGCCAGGTGCATTTCCCTGCACAAAGGTGAGCGCATACGAGCTATCCCAAGTACAAGTCCCGTTGTTCAAAACACGCCAACTTTTCGTGAAACTTTGCCCTGGCTGAAAGACCGTCGGTGCTGTCATGTCCCGGTCGTCGTAATTGAGATCGGCGGCCCACTTCATACCGTCGATACAGGCTGTGACAGGCGGCACCGCGGTTGCAACTGGCGCTTGAGTTGTAGCTGTTGGTTGTGCGGGGGCAGGTGTTGCGGTCGGCACTTCTGGCTCCGGCGTTGGCACGGGAATGACATGTTCTTCTTTGATTGCCAGGTGAATACCGGCCAACTGGGCCAAAAGCCCGCTTTCCCGGGTTGTTTGAATCGCACGGTTAATTTCACTACGCAGAGTCGTAGACCCTTTCACCATGGCAATTGCATATTGTTCGCGATCCAGCCCTTCCACAAGAACGCGGATTCCGTTCTCAAGCGCAACCGATTGGGCTGCAGGTGCATCAAGTATGACAGCACTAATCATCCCCTCACGAAGGTCGCGGACCGCGTTGTCCAGTAACCCATAGGCCTGTACATTATCCAAAGGCATCAGGTTTTTTAGCTGTTGCTCGTAGATCGTACCCCGTTGTACACCGATTCGATACGGTCTTAATTCGTCAAGCGAGTTGATGGTGTCAAGCGAAATCTGTTCATTGGCTAGCACAGCACTCTGACTGACGAAATAGACATCACTAAAGTCGAGAACTGCGCTGCGCTCCGGCGTAACCGAGATTGCGGCGATAGCAAGATCGATCTGCCCAAGCTGGAGGGCTGCCGGCAAACCCTCGAAGGCCATGTCTACGAGCTCAACTTGCACGCCAAGCTCCTTGCCGATTGCACTCATTAGAGCTGGTTCAAAGCCCACGGGGACAAAGTTTGCACCGTAATATGAAAACGGCGGATAGTCGGCAGAGATGCCGACCACGATCGTACCCGTTTGCTGGATACGCTCCCATGCACTCTGTGGACCGTTGGTATCCACAGGGGCTTCTGTAGCTACAGGCGCGATCGTAGCTACTGGCATATTGGGCAGCGATGGACGATTATTTGCTGAAGACCCACAGCCAGCCAGCACGATCGTCATCAGTGCTATCAAAGTCAGCACCATTTTGCGGGGAAATTGGTTCATCTTGATGGTCCTCTCGAAAGTTGAAAATGTATCAAACACTCTTGACGGAATAGTCACTGATGAGAAAGAAAGTGTTTTCGCGCCAGTTGTACAGTGGCGACAAGTTTATCTGAAGCATTGGCGCGCAGTAGAGTTGAATCTGCCCCGGCTCTTAGTGCAAGCCACTGATGCCGTTCACTTGAAGCAATTACAATCGAGTAGGGGCGCTCAATGACATCCTGGAGAAGCTTTAGTAAGAGAAATATCTCATCCGAGGGTAGTGTGTAGTCAAGAATCAATAGTTTTGGTTTTTCTCTACGAATTATGTCGTACGCACTCAGTCCACCTTTGACCGTGTCAAACACATGGAAATCTGGCAGGGATGAAAGAATCACTTGTGCAGATTTCAACCATATATCTGACAATGAGACAATCAAAACCGTGATTTTAGCCGATGACATTTGATCGACATGCATGCTCTTAAGACCAAACTCGTGAGTCGATGGTAGATTATCTCTATTATAGAGAGCCAATTGATAGAGTACATCAGCCAGCAAGATGCTCTTTCTTCTAGTCGTGTCCGTAATTTGGACAGAATTTGGTGATCAACTAGACGGTGGACCCACTACAACAGTAGGGGGTCTTCGTCCAAACGGATGAAATTGCGTAGTGCAATAGCTGTCTTCAGTCTCTAGCGGTGAGTGTCAAAGGCCACCAAACATCCTGGAAAAATCTGGCACAAGGGAATAATCAACAAGAGACTTGACCGTCGGGACTTCATTGGCGGATTCACCCGCATAGAGCATATAATCAATTGATACAGTTGTGTTCGGTTTTTGGCGCGCCCAGATACAATCTGCTGCTTGGGTAGATGAAATTGAATACTCCTCTCTTTATATAAACCCAGCATGGCTGAACTTGTTGGACATACAAACGCAGCTCGAACACAAGGATCGGGTACGATGGCTGAGCGTGAACTACGGATTGACGTTGAAACTGACTGGACAACAGACATCGATCTCCGCACGATGGGCGAAGAACCCTGGTTGGTTTTGATCCACAATGACAACATCACCACCTTCGAATTCGTCATCGACATCCTCCAGCGTATCTTCCGCCTTTCTAAAGAGATCGCCGAGCACATCGCATGGGAGACCCACACCCGCGATGTGGCTCCGGTTGTCACCCGGCCCAAGGCCGAAGCTCAACGGCTGATGGACCACGCCCACACCGCGGCCAGAGCCAACGGATTTCCCCTCACATTCACCATCGAACCCAAGGAGTGATACCCGTGGCCCATACCCACGATCCCCTGAACCCTCACAGCCACGACCCAAACCCCGCGCCACCCTCTGAAAACACCGATTTCCAAACCACACTGCCCAATGGAGAGACCAGGATTATCACCCTGGATGATCTGCGCGGCCTGCCCCAAACGACCGTGCCCGACTGTTACATCGTCACCACAGGCCACGGTACATCCGGCCCGTTTGCCTTTGGCGGCGTGCGCTTCGCTGATTTTGTCCATCATCTTTGGGATGGCAAGTGGAACGTGGCCGAAATTATCAGCGGAGATGGCTTTGGCACACGGCTTACCGCGGACGAAGCCAACGCGTCAACTTCGCGCCCCATTCTTCTCGCCATCACCATCGACGACCGGCCCCTCACCCGCGCCGACGGACTTGTGCGGCTGATCGTCCCCAGCGAAACCGACGACGCCCTGAAACAGGTCAAATGGGTGGGAGCCATAAAAATAGTATGAAACTCATCGGCATCGACGTAGGCGGCACATTCACCGACTTTGTTCTATTGCAGGACGGCCAACTCCGGGTTCACAAATCGCCCACCACCCCCCACGACCAGAGCCAAGGTATTGTGGCGGGGCTGGCGCAGATGACAACCACGCGCGATGCTGAAATTGTCCACGGCACAACCGCTGCCACCAATGCCCTGCTGGAACACAAAGGTGCACGCACGGCCCTGCTGACCACCGCAGGCTTTGCCGATGTGATCGAAATTGGCCGCCAAAACCGCCCCCAACTCTACGCATTGCACCAACAACGCCCGCCCCAACTCGTTCCCGCCGCATTGCGCTTCGAAGCCCTGGAGCGACTGACCGTGGACGGCGACATCCTCACACCCCTGAATGAAGCGGCACTCGACGCCCTGGCCCGGCAGATCGCCGCGGCCCAGCCCGAAAGCGTCGCCATCGTCTTTCTCTTCTCCTACCGCAATCCGGCTCACGAAGAGCGCGCCGCAGAAATTTTGCGCCGCCACCTGCCCGCGGCCACCTTTTCCCTCAGCAGCCACATCCTGCCCGAATACCGGGAATACGAACGCACAGCGACAACCGTTGTCAATGCCTATGTGCAGCCCTTGGCCGAACGCTATCTGCACCGGCTTGCCGCGGCCCTGGGCAACGTGCCCGTGCGGGTGATGCAGTCAAACGGCGGCGCAATTGGCATCGACCAGGCCAGTGTCGAGCCAGCCCGTCTTGTTCTCAGCGGGCCAGCGGGTGGGGTGGTGGGCGCGTTTGCCGCGGCTTCCCAGGCGTTGGAAGTGGCAAACCCCCACATCATCACCTTTGACATGGGCGGAACCAGTACCGATGTGGCTCTCTGCCCCGGCCAGATTCCCCGCACCGGCGAGAGCGAAATTGCCGGTTTGCCCCTGCGCCTGCCTGTCATCGACATCCACACCGTGGGTGCGGGGGGTGGCAGCCTGGCTTTTGTCGATGCGGGCGGCGGAATGCGGGTTGGCCCACAAAGCGCGGGCGCAGTGCCTGGCCCGGTCTGCTATAGGCGGGGCGGAACCCAGCCCACTGTCACCGACGCCAACCTGGTGCTGGGGCGTCTGGACGGGGATAACTTTTTGGGGGGCACGGGCGCGGTGGGGCTGGATGCAGAGGCCGCATTGGCTGCTCTGGCCCGGCTGGGCGACGAGCTGGGTGGCTTTTCACCCCAGGCCGCGGCGCTTGGCGTCATTCGCATTGCCAACGCCACCATGGAGCGTGCCTTGCGCCGGGTGTCGGTGGAACGGGGCCACGATCCCCGCACATTTGCCCTGATCCCCTTTGGGGGTGCGGGTCCGCTGCACGCCTGCGATCTGGCTGGGGCATTGGGAGTGCGGCGGATTCTCATTCCGCCCAGCCCTGGCGTGTTGAGCGCGTTGGGGCTGTTGATGGCAGATGTTGTCCACGAAAATGCCCAGGCCATTTTGCGTGATGCCGCCCTTTTGGGTGGAGATATCGACTTTCTTTCGGGCCATTTCGAGCGGCTGGCCGAGCAGAGCCGACGGGTGCTGGCCGGGGAAGGGGTGGCGGCTCCCCGGTTGGAGGCCAGCCTGGACATGCGCTACCAGGGGCAGAGCTACGAATTGACTGTTCCATTGGCGACGCCTATCAGCCGGGAAGGGTTGGCGGAGACAGTGGCCGAATTTCATGCGCTGCATACACAACGTTATGGCTATGCCATGGCCGAAGCCACGGTGGAGATCGTCACCCTGCGTCTGCGGGGTAGCGGGCCTGGGGCAGAGCCAACCATGCAACGGCGCGCATTGGGGTCAACCCATGCGTCCGCCGCCTATCTTGGCGAAAAGCCTGTCTGG
>JAHEML010000501.1 GCA_024643705.1 Caldilineaceae bacterium
ACGACCCGGCCTTCGAGGGCTTGGGCGTCATGGACAATGGTCTTTCCGAAGCGGGCATGATCGAGCCGGTGGATCGGATGGATTTCAGCGGCAAAAAGGTGCGGGCCTTCTTCTATGCCCAGGCCGTTTGGAGCCTGTACAACAGCGTGGGCATGTGCGACTTTGTGGGTATTCCCATTGGTTCGCTCAAGCTGAAGGCGTTGATGGAGTTCATCAATGGCGCGACTGGCTGGGATATGACCATGTGGGAGCTGATGAAGGTAGGCGAGCGAGCCAACACCATGTCGCGGATGTTCAACGTGCGCGAAGGCTTTACGGTCGCTGACGACATGCTGCCCGAACGCCTCTTCCGCCCCCTGCGCAAAGGCACGCTGCAAGGTGTGGCTCTGGACAAGGATGAGTTCATGCAGGCGCTGACCACCTATTTCCGCATGGCCGGTTGGGACGAGAACGGTGTTCCCACCGAAGCCAAGCTGGCCGAACTTGATCTGCTGGGTGTGGGGATGGAATACGCGTAAAGCATAGCAATTCGTTCACCCGCGCAGACTGTGATGTGTCTGTGAAACGTGAAGCGTGAAACGTGAGAGTATTCGGACCTTCTCACGTTTCACGCTTCATTTCTTTTTTCTCTGGCTTAAAACGCCCGACACGACCAACTACCCAACGAGATACTCCTATGAACCTTCTCAGCCGGGGCCTGCAAGCCAGTGCCAGCTTGGCCTCTCTCACCTGGCCCATCGCGGGCCGACTTTTTCGCGAAAAACTGGAGATCGATGAAAACGGCTCGGTCTGGGCGGCTGGCACGCCGGACTACCAGCCCGGCCCGCCACTAGTGGGCGACACGACGGCTGATCTGGCGATCATCGGCGGGGGCTTTACGGGCACATCCACCGCCTATCATTTCAGTCGCCGCTACCCGGAGAAACAGGTTGTGCTGCTGGAGGCTGGCAGCCTTGCCAATGGGGCCAGCGGACGCAACGGTGGAATGCTGCTCAATTGGCTACCCTTGGATCCGCCCCCTAACCCGGAAATCGATGCGCTGATCTACCGCACCACCAACGCGGGTATGGACACCATCGAGGAGATCATCCGTCGCCATGATCTGACCGTCAGCTACAGGCGAGATGGTACGTTGAGCGTTTTCACCAGCCCAGAACGGGCGGAATATGCCCATGCCAAGGTTGAGTATCACCGTAGCCTGGGCCTACCCAGTCAGTTTATCGACCGCTCTACCCTGGCCCAGAATTTCCGGCTGGAAGGCGCGTACGGTGGTGTGCTGGACCCCAACAGCGGCCAGTTGAACGGCGCGCAGTATGTGCGCAGCCAGCGGCCTGTGTTAATAGAGCAGGGAGTGGAAATCTACGAGCGGACGCCGGTGCTAACAGTGGAAGAGGGGCGAGACATTATCCTGACGACACCGTCTGGCACGGTGCGGGCCAAAGCGATTGTGCTGGCGACCAACGGCTATACCAGCAAATTGGGCTACTTCCGAGATGCGATCTTCCCGGTGGTTTCCCACGTTTTCGCCACTGCACCGCTGGACCCCGCGCAGCAGTTGGGCTGGCGCAAGTGGGCCGGTTTCTACGACGATATGGATCGTATCTCTTATTCCAGCGTGACGAAAGAGGGGCAGGTGATCTTTGGTGGGGGCAGCCCCATGGGGTCGGCTTACAATTTCAACAATGGCACGCGTTTCAACGGTAGCACGAGCGAGGCAAGCCGTATTAGTGAATCTGTTCAAGAAGCGTTTCGGCGCTACGTTCCCGGTGGAGTTGCCGTTCCCATTGCCCAGCGCTGGTCAGGCACGTTGGGGCTGACGCTGAAACGCAACATTCTGATGGGTGTGCGGGGCGATACACGCAATGTCTTTTATGCGGTGGGTTTCAATGGCCACGGGGTGACCCTGGGCAACGTGGCTGGACAGGTACTGACGGACATCTATTCCGGCGATGATCAACAATGGCGGGGGCTTCCTTTCTATCAGGATAACTATACGCGTGTGCCGCCGGAGCCTTTTCGCTGGGTGGGATTTCAGCTTTTTTCTCGGTTGGCAGGCCATTTGCCACGCTATTGACACAGCTTGCTCAGGCTGGTACAATCGGCAAACCCCGGTAGTTTGGAGGATCATGAGCCCCGTTATCCGACAGCTCACCACAAAGGGAGTGAAATACTATGAGCACGAGCAATGCTTCCCGCCAATCTTCCCGCGAGAAAGAGAAGACAATCGATACGCGTAAAGGTGCCACCCGAGCAGGTAGTCAACCCTCGCCTGGGGCAATTCTTCAGCGCGCGCAGATTGACCCAAACTCGTTGACGAGTGCTGATACGCTACATCTGCAACGTACTATCGGCAACCAGGCCACGGGTCGATTGCTTGCCCAACACTTGTCTGTTCAGGCAAAACTGGAAGTAGGCCCAGTCAACGACCAATTTGAGCAGGAAGCTAACAATGAAGCCCATCCGGTAGTGCGCCGTCTGGCTGAGCCACCAGTGCAGCGGGATGATGATCTAGAGGAGGAGGTGCAGGCCAAACCGCTCTCCTATCCGGGCAGGTCGTATACAACCGAGCAACCTGCACAGCTCAAGCGTACATTTGTTGCACGCGAAACGCCGAAAGTGCGGCGAGATGAGGTGGAAGACGAACTGGCACAGGCTGCGCCAATTCACGGACGGGATGGTGGCGAGGTGGAGCCAAGCGTGGCTCAATCAATCCAGCGGGCCAAGGGCGGCGGCGATGGGTTGGACCCGAAGACCCGCACCGAGATGGAGGGTGCATTCGGTGCATCGTTTGGCGGGGTACGCATCCACACTGGGAGCGCGTCGGATATTCTCAACCGGTCGCTGAATGCCAGGGCATTTACCAGCGGCAGTGACATTTTCTTTCGCCACGGCGAATACAATCCGGGATCGAGCGGAGGCAAGACATTGCTGGCCCACGAGTTGACCCATACCGTACAGCAGGGGGCCAGCGGCCCGCTTGGAACCAGCGGCCCAGTCGCACAGCGTTCTCTGGGCAAGCAACAGCAGGCGCGCCTCTCCCATTCTATTTCGTCTTCTATATCGTCAGTGGCATCGAGACATGATGTAATCCAACCCGCACGCCAGACTTTTGGCCGTATATTAGGCTCTATTCTTTCTTTGGGTAGTGGTGATCCGGCTGCACGTATGACTTTTGGGTTTCGCAAGGATCGGAAGAAAATTACCACTGCAACAGACGACCTATCGGACCTCGCGCCCTATGCAGCCACTGATGTAGAAATCATGTCGGATTCGTATGTGCTGCGGGGACGGCGGTATTCTCCTAAGGAGGGGTTTGCTGAGGGACCTGGTGCAGACAAAGCCGTCATTTTGCTCTCGGGCAGCGGTGGCTCAAATGAAGATCAGATGGAGCCTGTGGCCGACTACTATTGCAAAAAGGGGACAACTGCCTTCGGTGTCAATTATCGCGGGTTTGGTGCCAGTATGGATCGCACAAAAAAGAATATCTTCTCGAATAAGAAAGTAGAGACTACACCTTATCTAACAGAAAATGGCCTTTATAAAGATGCGCGCCGCATTTATGACTATGTGGCGGGTCAAGGATTTACGCCTGGCAATATCGTGCTGCACGGATTTTCCCTGGGTGGAGCGGTTGCCGCGAATCTGGCAAAGAGTCTGGCAAAACAGGGGATTCAGCTTGGCGGCGTAGTCATGCACAGTTCCATTCGATCTGCCTATAAAGCAGCAAGCGGCATGATAGGGATGGGGCCGATTGGTGGATTGGCTGGCGCAATCACAAAGGGAGCAGCCGGTAGCTTTGATACGAAACGCTATCTTGAACTCTTGCAACAACGGGACGCGAATATCCCCATTCATTTTATGAGCGGTAGCAGTCAAGGCGGCGATCATCTTTC
>JAHEML010000502.1:0-1264 GCA_024643705.1 Caldilineaceae bacterium
GGTGGCTTCGTGCAATGGGTCGTAGCGGAGCAGGCGCTGGGCGTGGGCAATGGCGGCAGCGTAGTTGCGGCGCTCTTCGTGGAGGAGCACAAGCGCTTCCACACCGGCCACAAAGCGCTGGGCCAGATGCTCCCGCAGGGGGAGTATCCATTCGTCATAAAGGCCAGGGAGAAGGTCGCTTGTGTAGAGTGCCGCGGCTTTCTCCAGTGGGGCGATTTTTACCGAGCCATCGAGTTGGGAAGCGACCTGAATCGCCTGTTCAAACTCGGCTACGTCCAACCAGTAATCGCCATCGGTGCGCCAGCCGACCATGCGCTCGTCCAACAGCAGATAATCGTTGGCGTGGGGCAAGTGCTGGCGCAGAGCGTGGAGCAGTTGCCGCAGATTGGTCTGGGCTTGAGCGTCGGTGGTCTCCGGCCAGAAGCGAAAGGCGAGTTGTTGGCGGGGTTGGGGCGCGCCCCGGTGCAAGAGCAGCCAGGCCAGCAGGGATTGGAGGCGCGGGGCACTCAGCCCGGCAACTTTTTCGCCATCGGCCAGAAGGCTGAACCCGCCAAAGAGTTCGATCCGCAGATGCGTCACGGCAAATGCTGGGTTGCCTGACACCAGCCAGGGATTACGGCAGCCTGTCCGGCGACCCGGACGACGGGCAGGCGTGTGCGCGTTGCGATGGAGTTATGTGATGTTTATGTGTATTGGGCTTTACGAAGAGACTTCGTTGCAGGAGAGCATAGCACAGGTCAGATGGCTATGCAAAGGGGAAAAATGTGGGGGGGGTATAGTTCACAATCGTCGGAGACTAGCGCTGGTCGAGAAGGAGTCGCTTCAGAAAGCGGGGGCTGTTTTCCGCCGTATCGAAACCAAGCGGGTCAGCGAACAAGCAATGGTCGACCCGCTCCTTGATTTCGATACGCCTCGAAGACTCGGCTACTCAATCAGCGTCGCTGATCTGGCCTTGTCCGCTGCCTCCCCGATGATTCTGAACTATACTCACCACGGCCATACCTTATCACTGATTACTCTGGTAGAAATGTCAGTTTATGACCGTGGACAGTATATACCCAATATGTGGGATGTGGAGACTATTTATGATGGGGAAAAAGCGTCAAAACTTCGTCGGGCAGATCGTCAAAGTCATCGGCAATCCAGATTTTCCCTTTCCACTTGCCAGCTCCCAATATGCGCGGGGTTGTTTCTGGCTGATAGGGGACGAGCTTCGCCACCGGCTTGCCCGCTTTGCCGATAATCACTTCCTGCCCGCTCAATA
>JAHEML010000502.1:1274-3893 GCA_024643705.1 Caldilineaceae bacterium
ACTCAATACTTCTTCAATCAGCCGGGACAGACTGGCTTTTGCCTGTGCGATATTTGTGATTTGCATTGATGTCTCCTCCCTTTGGTCGAAATAAGTAATAGTATAGATTGGTCTGGTCTGCAAGTGAGAAAAGTACCGATAAAAGAGAAAGTGAGGCGAGTGGCGTGGACCAATCACGCCGCTCACCTCACTTCACTTCAATTTACAGGTCTGCTGCGCCAACTAGAGTATCTTCCTCATATCCGACGTGTCAACTACGAGTTATTGCCTACCCGCCTTTGAGCATTTGCCAGCGACCGTCGCGGTGTATCCAAACATTGGTAACGCTGCTTGGGGCGCCGTTGTAGGGGCTTCCTTCATAGATGCCAGTGAACGTGGCAGTGAAATGGATCGTAGCCGTATCGCCATCAAACTCGACTGTCACATCGGAGAATTCGGCCTTTTGCCCGATGTAAATCCCGCTCTTGATCCACGTCAGTTTCTCGGTTTTGACAGACTTGCTACCCGTAGCGGCTTCTTGATACTCGGCGGCAAGCATCAGATTGGCCGTGTCAACATCGTGCAAGAAATCAGCGGCGTAGTTCAACACCTGTTCTGCCAACAACACTTCCTGTGCTGCCGGATCGTCCAGGGCGGGAATCAGAACCGCCTTATCAATGGGCAACACCGGCTGCATCAGATGCTCGTAGGGCGTGCCATCCCACATAATGTAGGGGTCTGTCTGGCTGGGTTGCACGGAAAACTGATCGGATTTGAAACCGCTTGGCCTCAAGATCATCACGTGGGGTGGGGTGCTGATCCACTCTTCACCTTCGGCGGGTTCCATCGCCATCGGGTCGGTGTTGGACGGGTCCGAGCCGCCCGCCAACATATAGGCAATGCCAGGGCCGTCGATCTCTGGCTCTGTCCCGCCGCCAAAGGCTTTGCTGAATTTCTGCCAGACAGGATCGTTGCACTGGGGGTCGTTGCCTGGCGAGACCGGCCAGTCGGCGACACAGGTCCAGCCGTTTGTGCCCTCGCGCAGAATCACCGACGGGCTGCCATCCTCGGCCCAATCGATAATCGTGGCGTCTTGGGCAATGGTTGACGGGGCCGCGCTTTCCGCGTTGGCAATCTTTGCCGTGACTTCTGCAGCAGCCGTCCGGCTGGTCGATTGCAGGAAGGTGTTTAGCCAGATTCCATCCCGCAACTGCCAGATGGACGTGGTGTATTCATTGCCTGTAAACGGGTCGCCGTCGTAGCTGCCCCAAAATTCTAGGGTGTAGACGACCATCACTGTTTCCGGTCCGAGTATCTGCACTTCAACGTCATCACGCACGGGCTGCTTGAAGGTCAACGCCATATCGCCAACCACAGCCAGCAGGTCTTCGCGCCCCAAGTACTCGCCGTCGGCGTTGATCCAGATGAAATCTTCGGCGATCTCCGCCCTTGTGGCCTCTACATCGTGGACAATGAGATCGTCAAAGGTCTTAATCTCAGCCGCCAGAATCTTCGCTTTGAGCACTTCGTTATCCATCGCCGGCATATCGGCCACTGGGATCATCAGATGCTCGTAGTCGGTGCCGGCGAACATGATGTACGGGTAGCCGGAGGTATGGTCGGTGGTGAAATAGTCGGCGTCAAAGCCGCCAGGAATCATTACCATCATATGGGATGGGGTGGTGACCCAATCTTCCCCTTCGGCTGGGCCTGCGGCCATGGGGTCGGTGTTGCTCTCGTCGCTGCCGCCCATGAGCATATAGCCCAAACCAAGGGCAGTCACATCCCGGCTGGCACCGTTGGCAAAGCCCGCATCCAGTGTGGGGTTCTGGCAGGCCGGGTCGTTGCCGGGCGAGACGGTCCGGTCGGGGTAGCAGACCCAACCGTTTGTGCCTTCTTGCAGCACAACCATCGGGTCGCCCGCGGTTTCCGGGTTGCCCATTAGTGTGGCGTTCAGGGCAATGCTGGCCGGGGACGAACTCATCCCGCTCGCCATCTCCCCGCTGGCGTCGCCCAGTTCCTCGGCGCTGATCGCCACCACTGGAACCATCAGGTGCTCATAGGGTGTTCCGTCGAACATAATGTATGGTTCGTCCTGCTTGGGTTCGGCAGAAAAGTCGGCTGTGTCGAAGCCGCCGGGCATGAGCAGCATAATGTGGGGCGGGGTGCTGATCCAATCTTCGCCCTCTGCCGGTTCCAGCGCAGCCGGGTCGGTGTTGGAAGGGTCGCTGCCGCCCGCAAGCATATAAGCGACACCCAGACCGGTAATCTCCGGCTCTGTGCCACCCATCAGCGCATCGTTCCAGCCCTGCCAGATTTTGTCCATACACATAGGGTCGTTGCCAGGGGTGACGGGCCAATCGGTCGTGCACAACCAGCCGTTTGTCCCCTCGCGCAGGAGGACGCTGGGCATTCCGTCCGTGTCCCAATCCATAATCGTTGCATCCTGGGCAATGATTGTCGGGGCTGCACCCTCGGCGTTGGCGATCGCCGCGTCCATCGCGTCGTCCGCGGGTGGTGCGGCCAGGGCAAGGGATGCGCCCCGCCCAACGATCAGCAGAGCCGTTACTACAAATACAATTCGGTACCACAGAGCAATGGGTTTCATACGAGCTTCTCCTTTGTGAAAATGGACTGTAT
>JAHEML010000503.1 GCA_024643705.1 Caldilineaceae bacterium
GCAAATCGTACAACTCGCCCAAGCCGTGGCCGTGATAGACCACCAGCTTGTAGCGCCGGTTGCGCAACATAGTGGCCCGGCTGCCGTCCGCGTGATCCAGCGCATCGAAATACTCGCAGCGCACACTCGTTCGATGCTCCGCTGGTGGCGCATCTCCACTCAAAATCGGCAACAGGGATCTGCCCTGCATGTGGCTGGGAACCGGCTCCCCCGCCAGTTCAAGCAAAGAGGGCGCTTTGTCGGTCAGCTCTACCAGACCATCGCTCACCACCCCCGCGGGAAAATGGCCCGGCCACGACCAAATCATCGGAACCCGCACCAACCCCTCGTAAAAACGGCACCCCTTCTGGATCAAGCCATGATCGCCCAGCGTCTCCCCATGGTCGCTGGTAAAGATGACCACCGTGTTTTCCCGCTGGCCCGTCTCTTCCAGCGCGGCCAACATAGACCCAACCGCGTCGTCCACCAGGGCAATCATGGCGTAATAGGCGGCTTGCAGGGTGCGGGCATCCCGTGCGCCCGGAGCTTCCTGGTCAAGCCAATCCGGTACCAGAGGCAAAGCGGCCACAATCGGGCTTTTGATGTCCAGATCGTTGGGGTGGCGCACCTGACACTGGAAGTCGATGGCAGCCAGAGCCTCTTGCTGGGCAATATCGCTCTCGCGAAAAAGCGCGCCGGGCATCTGGGCAGGGTCAAAGCGGGCGCGGTAGTTGGCCGGTGGATTAAAGGGTGGATGGGGATCGTAGATATTCACCGACGCCAGCCAGGGCTGCACTTCCCCATTGCTGCTATCCCGTTTCCGGCGCATAAACTCAATCGTCTTCTCGGCACACCAGGTTGTCTGGTGCAGTTCCGCGGGCACGCCGTCCACGCTCTGGGTCAGTTCTTTCAACACCGCCCCTTTCGAGCGCACCCAATCCGCATAATCGTGGCCCACGGGCCAATCGTCCCGAGGGGCGTGGCTGTACTGCCAATAGCCATAGCCATCGTCCGTGCGCCGCTCAATGCGCCGGTATGCGCTGCTCAAATGCAGCTTGCCAATCAGCCCACAATCATAGCCCGCGTCGGCCAGCAGTTTCGTCACCAAAGGCGGATGGCCGGGGGCCATGGCATCGTTGCCGTTGCGGGTTGTGCGGGTGCGGGTAGGGTGGGTTCCTGTCAAAAAGCTGGCTCGACTGGGCGTGCAGATCGGGCTTTGGCAATACGCATGGGTAAAGGCCACGCCTTCGGCAACCAGTTGGTCGATATTGGGCGTACGCACATAGGGGTTGTTGAGCGCGCCGATGGTGTCGTAGCGCTGCTGATCGGTGCAAATCCAGAGAAAATTGGGGCGCATGGCAAAGCTCCGGGCGTGGGTGGTATACTGGGAAGATAAGATGAGCAGGAGATTGCTCTGTCCATTTCTTGTCTTTAGCTTCTTTCAGGAGTATACCCCATGGGATTGAGATTGCAAGGCAAAGTAGCGATTATCACCGGCGCGGGGTCGGGGATTGGGCGGGCTTGCGTATTGCGTTTTTTGGAAGAAGGCGCGCAGATCGTCGCCACGGACATCCAGATTTCCGCCCTGGAAGACCTGGCACGCCAGGTAGCCCAAGCCGGTGGGAACATTCTCACCGTCCCCGGCGACATCACCCGCCAAGAGCATGTGGCCGCCATCGTCCAGCAGGCCATCGCAGCCCACGGTCGATTGGACATACTCGTCAACTCCGCTGGGATCACCGCCCGCAACGTGGGGCCAGACGCCGACTTTGCCGAGCGCTGGGAAGCAGTGATGCGGGTCAATGTCAAAGGGACACTGCTCATGTGCCACGCAGGGGTGGAGGCCATGCGCTCCACAGGCGGCGGCTCGATTATCAACCTGGCCTCGGTCATGGGAACCGTCGGCTACCCCACCTTTTTGCCCTTTTCCGACGGCTTCAACGCCTATCCCCAAAGCAAGGGCGCTGTGATTCAGATGACCCGCGACATGGGCGTGCGTCTGGCTGCCGAGGGAATCCGGGTCAACGTGGTCTGCCCCGGTTTCATCTACACCGCCCTCACCGAAAATGTGACCGGCAACCCGGAAATTCACCAGGCCATCCAGAAATCCCACCCCATCGGGCGCATGGGCCAAGCCGCCGAAGTGGCAAATGTCATCGCCTTCCTCGCCTCGGACGAAGCCTCATTTGTAGCCGGGGCCACCTGGGCAGTGGATGGGGGCTACACCGCGCAATAATGGAACGCTGTAGATAATCTCTAATTCCCATCACTCCGCGTGGGAACGGCTGTGCGACGCTCTGCGTTGGGGGTTGCGCATTCACGTTGGCGCTGCTTGTAGCAGCGCAAGCACAAAGCGTCCATTCTTTTCACGAGAATCGAGAGCGTCTCTGCCCGTCGTGCGGTTAGAAACCGCACCTACGAAAACACTGCAATGTCATCCGTGAATATCAGTTGTCTCGATTTCGACCCGTGTTCTTGTTCAGCTTTTCTGCCAAATCCACAAAATCCGTCGCCATCCACTCAAAGGTTTCTTTGGGCCAGGGCTTGGGATGCTGGGGTCCGTATTCCGTAGGCCGGTGGACATAGGCTGTGCGCATCCCCACGGCGGCCGCGGCCCTCAAATCGCCCTCGTGGGCCGCCACCATCAACACCTGCTCTGGCGCTAAATCAAGCAAGTGACAGGCAGTCAGATAGGCTTCCGGGTCTGGTTTGTAATGATGGGCCAACTCCGCCGACAGGATACAATCCCACGGCAAAGCCCCATTCTTCGCCATATTGGTCAGCAGGGAAAGGTTGCCGTTGGAGAGGGTGGAAATGACAAAGTCCTGTTTGAGCAGAGTCAACCCCTCCACAGCGTCGGGCCAGGGGCGTAGGCGATGCCAGACCCGATTCAGATGGTCCAACTCTGCTTCGCCTAGGTTGGTCAGCCCAAACTCCGGCAGCAGACTATCCAGGATCAACCGATGCAGATCGTCGATCCGGGTCCAGCCCAATTCGCCAGAGCGCACCCGGGCCATGGCCGGTTGATAGCCAGCGCGCCAGCCATCGGCAAAGGCGGCCCAGTCCAAGTCGAGGTCCAGTGCAGTGCCTTCTGCGATGATCGATCCCCGCCAATCAACAACAGTGCCAAAGACGTCAAAGGTGAGGGCGCGGATGGATGGGAGTGATGTCATGGGGTGGTGTTCCTGTTGGTTGTGGGGATGGGGTTGATTCGGACGACAGACGACTGACGACCAAAACACGTCAGTCGTCTGTCGTCTATCGTTATTTTTCGCCGCCAATTGCATCGATATGCTCGACCATGCGTGCCGCCTCATCCGCAGCCAGCGCGCCCATCACAAAGTCGCAGTGCCACTCCTCGCCGCCTGCCAGTTGCTTCACATACCCCTTGGCCTTCTCCGCGCTGTAGCCTTCCGGCTCTGCGGTGGCTGGCAGGTTAATACCGGCCGCGTCTTGGTCCGGCGTGCGACAGATCCAGCGCACACCCACAGGCAATTGCTCTGGCCGGTGGCGGATATAATCAGCGCCGCCGTCTGGGTGAAGTTGAAGCGTGTGCGCCCAGCCCTCGTCATCCCCGGTGTAATCGATACCGAAGACGATTTCCGGGTCGAAGGCCAGGTCGGGGGTCAAGTGGTGATGGAGTTCAGGATTTTGGCCTAGAGCATCCAAAAATTGCAGGTATTCCGGGCCGGGCTTCACGTGGCTGGGGATGCTGCGCCGCACACGCACGGTCTGCGGCGTCACCAGTGCGCTGTAGACCAGACGGCTATTGTCCACAGGGCGGAAGTTGACGTGAGCCAGATACATGTAGTCCATGGGTGTCCTTTTCAGGTTACGGCAGGTCAGCCCCACGTGAATCAGCGACGAATTTGCATACAACTTTACCAGTGGCTCGGCCGTGTAGTTGT
>JAHEML010000504.1 GCA_024643705.1 Caldilineaceae bacterium
TGCAGTCGGCGGTGTTACAAATCTAACCAGATGAGGAGATTTTGAGATGATGTGAGTGTTCCGGAGCACTTGGGCATCACAAAGTCCCTTCATTCCATGACCCAAACAATTCACAACTCGTAACTCGCAATTCTTACTCACAGGAGAAAACCCCAATGGTCGTCGTTATGAAGCCCGAAGCCACACCAGTCGAAACCGCTGCTGTCATCAACAGAGCCGAAGCAGTCGGCGTTGCCACCCACCCCATCTACGGCAAAGAACACACAGTCATCGCGCTGGTGGGTGATCTCACCAAAATTGACCGTGACGTTTTTTCGGCGATGGCTGGCGTGCAGAAGACTGTGCGTATTCAGGAGCCGTACAAGCTGGCCGCCCGCAGCACCCATGCCAACAGGACAACCATCGACGTCAACGGCGTCATCATCGGTGGGTCGGATGTTGTGGTGATGGCCGGGCCATGCAGCGTGGAGAGCCGGGAGCAGGTGCTGGAAACCGCTTGGGCAGTGAAAGAAGCGGGCGCAACCATTCTGCGCGGGGGGGCCTTCAAACCCCGCACCAGCCCCTACAGCTTTCAGGGTATGGGCGAAGCTGGCCTGAAAATTCTGGCCGAAGCCCGCGAGCAGACCGGCCTGCCCGTGATCACCGAAGTGATGACCGTGGAGACCGTGGATATGGTCTGCGAGTACGCCGATATTTTGCAGATCGGCGCGCGCAACATGCAAAATTACGGACTGCTACACGCTGTGGGCAAGGCCCGCAAACCTGTCATGCTCAAACGGGGCATCAGCGGTGAAATCAAGGAACTGCTCATGTGCGCCGAATACATTCTTAGCGGCGGCAACGCCCAGGTGATGCTCTGCGAGCGGGGCATTCGCACCTACGAAACCTCCACCCGCAACACCTTCGACCTCAATGCCGTGCCCGTGTTGCACAGGATGAGCCACCTGCCCGTGGTGGCTGATCCTTCCCACGGCACCGGCGACTGGGAGCTGGTGGGGCCGATGTCAAAGGCTGCGGTGGCCGCGGGCGCCGACGCGCTGATTCTGGAGGTTCATCCCAACCCGGAGCAGGCCGAGAGCGACGGCGCACAAAGCCTGAAACCCGAGAACTTTGCTGAACTCATGGGCCAGTTGCGACTCATCGCCAGCGCGGTCGGGCGATCCATCGCTACCAGCCCAGAACCAGCCCCGGCCAATGGCAGGGCGCAAGACGTTATGTTGGTATAACGAAACGTGAAGCATCAGGTTCATCGAAGCCATCACAAACGAACTCATTTTCAGTAGGAAAGGAACACCCCCAATGATCATCGTTATGAAACAGGGCGCAGCGGCCCAAGAGATCGAAGCTGTCGTTAATCGAGTGGAAGAGCTGGGCTACAAAGTTCACCTGAGCCGAGGCGAGGCCCGCACGATCGTGGGCATCATCGGCGCGGATGACTATCTGCTCAACCAGGATACTTTTGAAGTGCTGGACGGCGTGGAAAAGACCGTGCGCATCATGCAGCCCTACCGTCTTGCCAGCCGGGACTTCACCGGCGCGGCTTCGGAGATTCCAGCAGGGCCGAATGCCCTCATCGGCGGCAAGAAGATTGTCGTCATGGCTGGGCCGTGCAGTGTGGAAAGCCGGGAGCAAATTTTAGAGACTGCCCACGCGGTCAAAGAAGCGGGCGCAACCATCCTGCGGGGCGGTGCGTTCAAACCCCGCAGCAGCCCCTACAGCTTTCAGGGCTTGGGCGAAGAAGGGTTGAAATATCTGGCCGAAGCCCGCGAGCAGACCGGCTTGTCCATCATCACCGAAGTCATGAGTTCTGACGACATCGAACTGATCGGCGAGTATACGGATATTTTTCAGGTGGGCGCACGCAACAACCAGAATTATTCCCTGCTCAAAGCCTTGGGCAAGACCAACAAACCCGTCTTCCTGAAGCGGGGTATCAGCGGCACGATTCAGGAGTTGCTGATGGGGGCCGAGTACATTCTCAGCGGCGGCAACATGCAAGTGATGGTCTGCGAGCGGGGCATCCGCACCTACGAAACCGCCACCCGCAACACCTTCGACATCAACGCCATTCCCCTGCTCAAACAGATGACCCACCTGCCTGTGGTGGCAGACCCAGCCCACGGCACAGGCCAATGGGAACTGGTGGCCCCGGTTGCCAAAGCCGCTGTGGCCGCGGGTGCCGATGCGCTGATGATCGAGGTTCACCCCAACCCCAGCAAAGCCTGGAGCGATGGCGCACAGAGCCTGACGCCGGAGCGCTTTACCCAATTGATGAAAGAGCTGCGTCCCATCGCCGAGGCCGTCGGCCGGGGGATATAGCGAAGCGGGAGACGTGAAACGTGAGATATTGTCACAATATCTCACGTTTCATGAGTCAGGATAAAAGAGTTTCGTCTCTTTCTATTGAGATTTCTTGATGACCAAAAAACTTTCCGAATGCCGCGTCACCGTCGTCGGCCTGGGGCTGATGGGTGCGAGCTTGTGTATGGACCTGGTGCAGGGCAAGCTCTGCCGGGAAGTGCGCGGGGTGGCCCGCCGGGCCGAGACTGCTCTGGCGGCCTTCTTTGCCAACGCGGTCGATCAGGCCACCACCGATCTGCACACAGGTGTGGCCGGCGCGGATATCGTCATCCTTGCCACACCCGTGCGCACGATCGTTGACATGCTGGTAGAAGTCGGTCCGCTCCTCTGGCCCGGCGCGCTGGTGATGGATATGGGCAGCACCAAGGGGGACATCTGTGCCGCCATGGAGCACCTGCCCCATCACATCCAGCCCATCGGCGGCCATCCCATGACAGGCAAAGAGACAGCAGGTTTCGAATCGGCTGAGGCAGGGCTATACCGTGGAGCTACCTGGGTGCTGACACCCCTGCCCCGCACCAGCCCCGAAACCGTCGAACTCTCGCTAGAACTGGTGCGGGCTGTGGGAGCGAAACCGGTTGTGCTGGAACCCCGTCGCCATGATCGATTGGTGGCGGCCATCAGCCATTTGCCCTTCTTGCTCGCCAGTGCCCTGGTCCACACAGTTGACAGCACCGGTGTGGACGATCCGACTGTCTGGCGGCTGGCCGCGGGTGGTTTCCGGGACACAAGCCGGGTGGCGGCCAGCGACACCCGCATGTTCATGGACATTCTGATGACCAACCGGGACGCAGTGCTGGCCCAGTTGGACACCCTGGACGACCAACTGCACGACCTGCGCGCCTTGCTGGCCGACGGCAGCGAAGCCGACCTGCGCGCCAAACTGGCCCATTCACAAAAACTACGCACGGAGTGGAAAAAATAGAGATTGGGAGATTGAGAGATTGGAGATTGACGCGCGTCAATCTCCAATCTCTCAATCTCCCAATCTCCAATCCCTTTGATTGGACACTTTATGGCAAACCAACTCACCATCCACAGCGGTCACGCCCTCATCGGCCAGTGCCGGGTTCCCGGCGACAAATCCATCAGCCACCGGGCGGTCATCTTTGGCTCCATTGCCCAGGGGCGCACCCGCATTCGCAATTTTCTCAACGGCCACGATTGCTTCGCCACTGTCAACGTGATGCGGGCACTGGGCGTGCGCATCGATCAACGCTCCGACACCGAACTGGTTGTCAACGGTGTGGGGCTGGACGGGCTGCAAGAGCCAGAGGATGTGCTCGACTGTGCCAACAGCGGCACGACCATCCGCCTGATGACCGGGCTGCTGGCCGGGCACCCGTTCCCGTCTGTCCTCACCGGCAGCGAGCAGATTCGCCGTCGTCCGATGGGGCGCATTGCGGCCCCCCTGCGCCAGATGGGGGCGCGCATCACAGGCCGTCAGGATGGCAAATTGGCTCCCCTTTCCATTGCCCCTGCCGATCTGCAAGCCATCGAATACGATATGCCGGTTGCCAGCGCG
>JAHEML010000505.1 GCA_024643705.1 Caldilineaceae bacterium
GCGCAGAAGGTCGGCTAAATCGAGTTGCGGGTTTTGAGTTGCGGGTTGTTCTCCCAAATAGGCCGCAACCGAAGCGCTGTTGCCCCGGCCATTTTCCATCCAGTCGTAGCCATAGCGGTCCACAATCTGCCCTAGCAGGGTCACTTCGCGTACACCCTGGGCCACCAGCCCGCGAATTTCGTTGACGATCTCCTGCACGGGTCGGCTGCGCTCCACACCCCGACGAAAGGGGATGATACAAAAAGTGCAGGCGTGGCTACATCCGTAGACAATCGGCACATGTGCGGCCACAGGCGCATCGCCGCTCAGGGCCAGATGTTTGATGGACTGGACCGTTCCCACCGGCTGCACATCATCCTGCATCCGGTAACGCTGGGCCAATTGCTCCTGTTCCAAGTGGGAGGCTTCGGCGGCCAGTTCTTCCTCGCGCAGAAAGCCGATGAGGGGCGACGCCTCGCTGGGCGGCATAAAGACATCCACATGGGGGAAGGTGGCCCGCAATTGGTCGCTGGGCTTGACACCCACCATGCAGCCCATCAGGGCCAGGGTGCGGTTGGCCTTGTGGGATTTCCAGGGCTTCAGGCTGCCCGCTTTGCCCACGCCTTTGTCCTCGGCGCTTTGGCGCACCACACAGGTGTTGAGGACAACCACGTCGGCTTCGTCCACATCTTCTGTGGGGTCGTAGCCGATCTTTTCCAGTTCGGCGGCTACGTG
Organism: Caldilineaceae bacterium; assembly: GCA_024643705.1. Classification (GTDB taxonomy): domain Bacteria; phylum Chloroflexota; class Anaerolineae; order Caldilineales; family Caldilineaceae; genus JACQGT01. The sequence goes on from JAHEML010000505.1 coordinate 715, forward strand.
GTTGCTGTCGGCCACATTCATCTGGCAGCCAATGGTCCAGATGTGATATTTGCCGTGGCCGGGCGCGCCAACGTCCGTCACCCGCTCCCGGGTGGAGGTAATTTCAGAGATTTCGGTTTCGGACAGGGGGTTCAAGCTAGGATGAAAATCGCGCGTAGTCATAGGGTTCCTTCCTGTGTTCCGGTGTATGCCGGGCAGGGAGAGATGAAAGAGTTAGAGGGTTATTGTAGCGGGGCGAGGATGGTGTGTCAAAACAAACGGTGTTCGACGGATGTGGGAAGTTGATTTTGCAGTTTATTGAGCCTAGGTAACTACCAAGCCAGTGACCGGATTTTCGCCACGAATTGCACGAATACCACGAAATTGGCTCAATCGTTCCTGAACATTCGTTGAATTTGTGGCAACAGGTTGGACGTTGCGAGCCTAGCTGGCGTAATTTCAGAGCCTCAAGCGAGATATCGGCAGGTAGTCGGGACAGATCGGCCATCAATACACAGGTAATATCATTTTCGCACCGCCCTTACCCAAGTGCGGAAGAATCTGCGCGGCCCTCCAGACCCCACCAATGGCTCATACCCAGTCAACATCTTTGCGCTCATCTGGCGCTTCAGCGGTGGCCTGTCCTTCTTCTTCACTGCTACGTCTTCTCTATTTGCATAAAATATGGAGGCCTTGCCAAAGTCACTATTGCCACCCGTCTCAATCAATTCCTCGGTCAGTTCGCTCCTATCTTTAAAACTCTTTGGCAACATTTCGTCGATTTTCTTTCTGTCGAACTTGACAAAGGAATTTTTAAGGGTGTTCAGAAGCGTGTACCATTCCTCGGCGGTTGCAAGCTTGGGGTTCTTAAAGTATGAGGCATAATCAGAATTTTTCCATAAGAACCCTCGACTTTCATATTTGTCATACGCCTCCTTTGCCAGTTTATATTCGGAGGCATATACATCGGACTTGGACAATGCAAAGGCAATAGAGCCACCTGAAATTTCACGGTGACCCATTGTTGGCGTTTTGTGATGCATGGTCTCATCAACGAATGCAACTACCCCATATGCGGGTATTTCACTCATGCCAATTTCGGTTGGATCTCCATAGTACTCTTTCACCGTTTCTACATCTTTGATGAACTCTGGGGGCAGAGACTGTTGCATATATTCCAAATACGATTTGCCGCCCTCTGATTCCCGTCGCTTTTCGTCGGTTTTGCCTCCCAAAGCCGGGTTGATGATAAATTCGGGGCCTTGAATGGGCATGTCGTTCACATAGTTGAGATTGACGAAAAGAGTCTGACCCAATGTGTCCTTGTGTAATTTGGTCTGGCTCACATTGCGAGCCCGGTAATAGTGGATTTCGACGACAATCTCCCAGCCTGGGTCGTTCAAAAGCCCACTCTTAAACAAATACTCGATCTGTCCGGCCTTGTCCATCGTGCTCAACGTATTTAGGATAATATGTTTCTCCACCCCAGCTTTCTGAGCCAAGTCAAAGCTGCTCTTCCCGACCGCTCGTGATTTGGGGTCTTTCGACGACTGCGGTGGAAGGTCGATCAATTTCGCGGTACTTATCAGCCCCTCTACAGACCCTTCCCATTTCGCCGGAGCCTCCAATAATATCCCACCCAGACAGCTAGGATTGAAGAGAACCAACTCCTTCTCGTCAACGCTCTTGAATTGTTCTTCTAGAAGCTCAACCATTTGTTTCTGAAGCTCGACCTCAGGCCCCTGGAAAGTCTTAGGCATGGTCAATTTGGTTAACAGCTTGGCCGATTCCTCGTTGCGCTGCACTTGAGATAACAGTGGGGATGCAACAAAAGACTGTCGTATCGGGCTGAAGGCCGCGCCAAGCCGCGTAGCCTGCGCGATCTCCTCATCCAACTCTTCCCGCTGCACACCCGCGGCCCCCTGCTGTACGGTATGGGTCAACTCGTGGGCCAGCAATGTCTTGCCTCCGCTCGATCCCGGATTGTATTCGCCGTGGCGAAAGAAAATGTCACTACCACTGGTAAATGCCCTGGCATTCAGCGACCGATTCAGCGTATCCGCCTGGGCACCGGTGTGTACCCGCACCCCGCCAAAAGTCGCGCCGAACGCACCTTCCATCTCGGTGCGGGTCTTCGGGTCCAGCTCACTGCCGCCGCCCTTGGCCCGCTGGATTGATTGGGCCACGCTCGGCTCCACATCGCCACCTTCCAGCCCGTGATTGGGTGATGCCTGGGCCAATTCCTCGTCTAACTCTTCGCGCTGGACTACTTGGGGCCGGGCTTTGGGCGCGACAAATATCCGGGCAGGCGCAGGCAACGGGGTCCGCTGCACCGGAGACATTATTCCGGCCACTGGTTTCGCTTGCAGGCTTTCCTCGTCCATCTCATCCCGCTGGACAGGCGGCTTGGGGGCAGACAAAGACCGCACAACTTGCTGGGCTGTGCGGTCGGCTTCTTGCTCATATTTGTCGTTGGCCGGGCCAAGCGTCAATTTTGTCTGTACGGACAATTGCTGGGCCAGCAACCGACTCGTTGCTCGGTTGCCCACAGTGCGCTGCAACTGCTGGATGTCCGAATGGGTTAAGAATTGAGGGTCTGCCTGGGCACGTTGAAGGAGTGACCGGGGCGAGACTTGGACACGTGTACTGTTTTCGGTGCGGACTTTACCGGCTTGCACTGCCTGCTGCGAAGATCCTCGCGAAGCATTTTCGGGACTCATCTCTGTACTTGGTCCTATTCAACAGAGGTAAATGAACAATACGCGGTATTCCATTTTTGTCAGGATGGATGAATTGTATCACACTAGAACAAGAGCGTGTCAACAACCGAAATCGCGCATTCGCATATTGTATGTGTCAGGCTAGACAGCAGAAGGAAAACGCCCCAGAAGGCAGGTCGTCCTATCCCCGTCCCCGCCCCAACAGTTCGGCCAGATAATCTTGATTGCCTTGCACCTGTTGACTTTCACCAGATTCGAGATATTCTGTAAACCCCCGATCCAGGTGGGAGCTGGGTACGGCATCGTCATGGCTCAAATGTCCACCTGTGCCCTGGTGGGATGTCTGATTGGCGAAACCGGCCACAGAATTTTGCAGGTCTGTGTCCTCCAGCGAAAGATGATCGCCTCCCCGGTTGCTACCTCTCATAAAGTGAATGGGGATATTCGCATCCCGTTGTTGCAAGA
>JAHEML010000506.1 GCA_024643705.1 Caldilineaceae bacterium
CACTGATTGCGCCGCAGTTTTCCTACGCGCAGGAAGCCCCCACAAGCCCGGATGTTGATCAGCCAGAGCAGGCTGGGCAAATCGACGCCGATGCATCGATTGCAGCCGGTACTTTGACGTGGAACACCTTCGCTGGATCAGCTTCGGCTGACTATCCCGGACGGGGGGTGGTAGATGCCAGCGGCAACATCTATTTGGCGGGCATCAGCAGCTCGACCTGGGGAAGCCCGGTGCGCGGCTTTAGCGGCCCGAACGAGGCTGTCGTGCTCAAATACGACAGCAATGGTGTTCTACTCTGGCATAGCTTTTTGGGGTCAACGAGCACCGATGTCGCCTTTGATCTCGCTGTAGATACCAGTGGGCGCGTCTATGTGGTCGGTTCGAGTTGGTTGGCCTGGGGATCCCCCGTTCGCTCTTTCACCACCCACCCAAGCGAGTTGAGACCTGACATTTTTGTGGCGCGTCTGTCCAGCACCGGTGTGTTGGAATGGCTGACTTTTCTCGGCGGAACCGGCAATGACCGAGATGGAGCCATCACGCTGAACGGCAGTGACGTTTACGTGTCGGGCACTAGCAGCGCGGCGTGGGGTTCACCCAACCGGGCTTTTGCTGGCGGCAGCGACATCTTTGTTGCCCGTTTGAACAGCTTCGGAGCGCTCCAATGGCACACATTTCTGGGTAGCTCCGGCGGCGACGACGTTGCCGGCGATTTGGTCTCTGTCAGCAACGATGTGTATGTGGTTGGCTCCAGTCCGACCACTTGGGGGTCCCCCGTTGTGGCTCATCACGGTGGCCTGGATGCCACGGTGGCCCGGCTGAATACGTCCGGCACATTTATTTGGAACACCTTTGTCGGCGGAGCCGGTGACGAAGAAGGGTTGGCCCTAACCACCTACAGCAGCAGTGGCGTAGTCCTGGGCGGTAGTTCAACCGCGACGTGGGGCGACACCCCTTACAACCGCTTCAATGGCGGCAAAGATGGCATGATCGCCCAGGTGAACCCCCAAGGCACGGTGCCGTGGAACACCTTTCTTGGTGCGGTGAGTGACGATGTGATCAACGATGTGGTTGAGGATAGCAACAACAATATCCTTTTTACCGGGACAAGCAATCAGAGCTGGGGCGCGCCGGTGAATGCATACACTGGCGCTACCGAAGCTGTTGTGGGCAAGCTGAACAGCAGCGGATACATTCAGTGGAACAGCTTTCTGGGCAGCACGAGTTTCGACGAAGGCAAAGGTCTTGCGGCGCTGAGCGCGGGGCGTGTGGCAGTATTCGGCCAAAGTTACAAAAGCTGGGGAACACCCATCCGCGCGTACACAGCTCGCGAAGAAATTTTTGCCGCCCTGCTGCCAGACTTTGGCTCGCGCACCGGTCAGTCCATCACCTTTCCCACCCTTGCCGACCGCACAGTCGGCGATCCACCTGTTACCCTGAACGCCACAGCCACATCCGGCTTGCCCGTAACCTACGCCGCCAGCGGTTCCTGCACGGTACAGGGGAATAGTGTTAGTTTTGCCGTAGCAGGCTACTGTACGGTCGTTGCCAATCAGGAAGGAAGCCAGACATACGCGCCAGCCATCGATCAGGTTCGGGGCTTTCTAGTCAGCAAAGGCAACCAGACCATCACCTTTGCCTCGCTTGCCAACAGAGATTATGATCTCCAACCGTTTACAATCAGCGCCAGTGCCAGTTCTGGCCTGCCGGTCAGCTTCACATCGACCACACCGACCAAATGCTCCACATTCAACAATACAGTCAACATGGTCGCAGCGGGCACCTGCACAATCGTTGCCTCGCAGGCTGGCAATGCCGGTTACAACCCGGCTGCCGATGTCAGTCGTTCCTTCACGATTGCTGTAGCCAACCAGACCATCACTTTTGCCCCAATAGCCGATAAGACCTTTGGAGATTTGCCCTTCGGTGTCGGTCCCTTTGCTTCGTCGGGCCTATTTGTCAGCCTGGCATCCACAACGCCCACCCGCTGCACGACAATCAACAATCTGGGTATTTCCCTCCTTTCTGCTGGCACATGCACGATTGTGGCATCCCAGCCAGGGTTTGCTGGCAAATACAACCCAGCCCCCAACGTAAGTCGCTCGTTCACCATCGCCAAGGCCAATCAGACCATCAACTTCGCTGCGCTGCCCAACAAGACAATTGGGAATGCACCATTTGGCGTGAGTGCTACGGCCACATCGGGCTTGCCCGTCAGCTTTGCCAGCACGACGGCAGCAAAGTGTACGGTTGCTAGCGGCACGGTGACATTGGTGGCGGTGGGCACATGCACCATCGTGGCAAGCCAGGCGGGCAACGGAAATTATAACGCAGCGGCCAATGTCAGCCGCTCCTTCGACATCGCCAAAGCCAACCAGACAATCAACTTCGCCGCACTATCCAACAAGACCATCGGGTCGCCGCCTTTTGCCCTGAGCGCCAGTGCCACGTCGGGGCTGGCCGTCAGCTTTACCAGCACAACAGCACCGGTCTGCACGGTGGCTGGCACGACGGTAACACTGGTGAAAGAAGGCACTTGTACGATCCGTGCCCAGCAAGCAGGCAATGCCAACTACAATGCGGCGCCGACCATCGACCGAAGCTTTGCCGTGCAGCCGAGCAACGCAGTTGAATACAAGATTCTTCTACCCACAATCAAGCGCTAAACGCTCTCGCGCCACAGGAGCAACCACGAATGGCTCTGACAAATTCTGCAAGCCGCTACGGCATTGTCACCAAAACCCTGCACTGGCTGGTTGTACTGGGTTTTATCAACCAATATGTGATCGCCAAGATCATGACTGCCATCGAAGGCAACGACTTTGCGCTGGGCTTCAGCCAGGGCAGCCTTTACAATTGGCACAAATCCATCGGGCTTGTCATCTTTGCGCTGGTGATCATCCGCTACACTTGGCGCAAGACCACCCGTCTGCCCGACTGGGCTGCGGGGCTGGCCGATTGGGAGAAAAAGCTCATTCACTGGTACGAGCGCATGCTTTACTGGGCCATGTTTTTGATGCCCCTCAGCGGCTATCTCTTTGTGGAGTCGGGTGGATTCGGTGTGCAATTTTTCGGCGTCACCCGCCTGCCCAGCTTTCTGCCCCGCAACGAAACTCTGGCCTGGCTGGGCCACACCGTCCACATTATTACCGGCTACGCCATCGTCATTTTTCTCACCCTGCACATTGGGATGGTGATCAAACACCAGATTTGGGACAAAGACCGGATGTTGCAGCGGATGTTGCCGTTCACGAAACAATAGTGCGTATTGCGTATTCTCTAGGCAGCGGAGATGATTTGTTGAAAGACAACGAATCGAAGTGATGCCAAGCCTCTCTATTTTCGCTTCCTTGCCTGGCCGCCAGACACGGCCAACATCACTTCTTACGCAATACCTATCCCATTCATCAACCGGAGTCAACCGAAATGTCACCTCCCCCCACTATCACCCGCATCGAATGGGCGCCCCTGACCGGCGAACGGCCTCGGTTGGCCGGCAGCAATGCCCGGCTCGGCGTCCACGGCAAACGCGTGACTTGCCCCATTGCCCGGGTTACCACCAGCGACGGTGCGACCGGCTTTGGCTGGTGCCGCATCAGCCGGGAAGATGCAGAGGCGTGGATCGGCCAGCCTGTGCCAGACACGCTGGTGGATATTCCCTTTGCGCTGGAGTATCCTCTCTGGGATCGGGCGGGCAAGCTGGCTGGGAAGCCTGTCTATGCCTTGGCAGATGCCAACCTGCCCAGTCTGGCTGTCCCTTGTTACGACACAACCCTCTATTTCGATGATCTGCACCTGACCGATGATGGCGCGGCGGCAGAGATGATCGCGGCGGAAGCGTTGGAGGGCGTGGCGCGAGGTCATCGCCATTTCAAAATA
>JAHEML010000507.1 GCA_024643705.1 Caldilineaceae bacterium
CAATACGTCCCGGCCAAAGGGCGAAGCGTCCACAATCGAGTAATCGGTTTGGGCTGATTTGAAGAGGCAGAAGCCGTCGTGGTGCTTGGATGTGATGACGATATATTTCATCCCTGCTGCCTTTGCCAAAGCCACCCAAGCTGCGGCATCAAACTGCTGGGGGTTGAATTCCCCGGCCAGCTTTTCGTATTCGGAGACAGGGATTTCGGCCCGCTGCATAATCCATTCGCCGATGCCAGGGATGGCCCGTCCCTTCCACATACCTGCTGGGATTGCGTAAAGTCCCCAGTGGATAAAGAGGCCAAACTTGGCTGCCCGCCACCAGTCCAGCCTGGGATCGGTGCGGGCTTCTGGGCGCTGGCCCCGGTCTGGCTCCAGGACGGGACGGTTTTTGACGAAGTCGTAGCCTCGGCGCAGGAGAAGGGTGGCGATGTCGGAGACTGTGGCGTTCTGCTCTGTTGCCATCTCGCGCATAGCCTCTGCCAACCGTTCGGGAATGGCAACTGTTAGGTCTTCCATAATTTCTCCTTGGGGTTCATGGCAAGGTGGGCTGTCAGTTTGCCTTGTGGGCGTATCCTGTGAACTCCGTTTGTGCAAGGCCTTGTACAAATGGGCGTTGCTTGTACAAAGAGGCGTTGGTCCAAGTGGGATACGTGCATTGGCGGCAAGGTGAATTGCTCAATTTGCGACGGTGAGCCGAACCAACGTGTTCACTGGGTTTCGATCCTCTGGCGCAATGGAGAGAGTGATGGCGTCATCGCTTTGCGTGAGCGCAACTTCTCCACCGGTCATTGAGACAGCACTCACTATTTTTTGTGCCAATGGTGCAAGTGTCAATTTGTCTTCGGGCCAGGCGAGAATATGAAGATAGATATCTTCGCCTTTGTGGGTGGCAGCACCCCATGCACCAGGACGAAAAGGACCACCCCTGGTTCCGTAGATGCTTTCGCCGTAGTGGCCCAGCCAGTCGCCGATTTCCCGCAGCCGTTCCACCTGGCGTGGCTCGATGCGGCCATCGGGCATGGGGCCGACGTTGAGCAGCAGGTTGCCGTCGCCGCCGACAACCCGGGCCAGTGTGTGGATGCACTCCTCGAATGATTTCAGGATGTCGTCTGGCTTCCATGACCACTGTTTACAGATGGTGATGCAGCTTTCCCAGGGGCGTTGATTCTGAAAGGCTCCGATCATCTGCTCGGGGGTGTCAAAGTCGGCACGCATACCGCAGCGGTTGTTGATGAGGATATTGGGTTGCAGTTCACGAATTTTCTGGAAGAGACGTTCGGACTCCCAGATGCTGGCACTGGGGAATACCTCTACATCCCGAAAGCGTTCAACTTCTTCGGCGTGGATAAAATGTTCCTGGAGGCCGTCAAACCAGAGAACGGCCAGCTCGCCATAGTTACTGCACAGTTCAGCCACCTGGGCGTGGAAATAGTCAATATATTTGTGGTGATTCTCATTGCGATAGTCTGGATGACGCCAGTCGGGTTGGGAGTAGTAGCAACCAAAGGGCAGGTCGGCAGCATGGGCCGCGTCGGCCAGTTCCCGGACAATATCCCGGCCAAAGGGTGATTCCGGGCTGGTGATCTTGTAATCGGTCAATGCTGTATCGAAATTGACAAAGCCGTCATGGTGCTTACTGGTGAAGACCATATAGCCCATGCCTGTATCCCGCGCAATCTGCACCCATTCGGCCGCGTTGAAGAGGGTGGGATTGAACTCTTTGTAAAGATTGTCGTAGACATCGATCGGCACGTCGCCCGTCCCGCCTCGATCAAATCCCCGGCGTTCGCCTCCGCGAGACCAGCCGATTTCAGTCCCCACCAGGCTGACTGGCCCCCAGTGGATGAAAAGGCCAAAGCGGGCAGCACGCCACCAGTCCAGCCGGGGCGTTTGATTCTGCTGGGATTGTGTAGTTGAGGCCATGGTTTTCTCCTGGGGTTGTAAGCCTTTGAACCACGGGAAAAAAGGACAAGCGACGGTGCTGGAAGGCACCGCCGCTTGTCCTTTTTTGTCTGAGTTTACTTATACTTGGCGTCGTAGGCTTCCTGGTAGATGCCCAAGAATGCCTCTAGGCCGGAATCTTCCAACGCAGCAATGTAGTCGTCCCATTCGGCGTTGACGTCGTAGTTGCCGATCACAAAGTTGGCAAACCACTCATCCACCACGCTATAGACGGTGGTGTTCAACTCACCAAAGAGTTTGGACTGCTCTTCCGTCAGAACCATGGGTGGCACAGCTTTGTCTTTTGTCCCGTAGGGTTCCATCAGGTCGCGAGTCCATTCGTAGAGCCAGCGTTCCAGCGGATCGTCAGGGTTGTAGGTTTGGGCCAGACGGTACTCGTTGGTGCGGAATGTGGGGGCAGTCTGGCTCCAGTGGCGAGTATGTTCTTCGCCACCCCAGACTTTGAGCACAGTATATTGGGCCTTACCACCAGAGATGGAGACGTCATCCGGCCCGGCCCGCACCCAGTCTTCGCCTTCAGGGCCAAAGACCGAGCGAGTGGTGGAATCAAAGCCGTAGAAGACATCGGCCATGCGGAAGGCTGCCAATGGATTCTGGGCCGCGCTGGTAATCACAAAATCGGCCTGCCCACCGGTGGGCTGGTAAGGCGTTTGGGGAGTTTGTTGCATACCGCTGGGGCCTGTCAGGGGTGCAATGGGTGTGTACTCTTTCCAACGTCCGCTGGGGCCACCATTCTGGGTGAAGACGCCATACCATCCAGCACCGGTTGCTCCCAGGATCGGAATGTCGGGGTTCTCTCCCAACTGGCGGATCTGATTGCTGTCGTTGGTGAATATCTGGGGATCAATAAGCCCCTCGGAGTACAACTTGTTCAGGTAGATCAGGCCTTCCTGCCAGCCAGGCTGGGTGAAGGCCGCCTTAACCGTTCCATCTTCCAGGATCAGGCTCGGCGCGTTGTTGTTGGTTACGCCATCATTGTAGACAAAAGAATTCATGAGGAACTGATCCAACTGGGCGTGCCAGCCACCGTTTGTGCGCTGGGTTCCGGATAGGGGAATCTCATCCGCTTTGCCATTGCCGTTGGGGTCCTGCTCCTTGAAGGCTTTGAGTACCTGGTAGAACTCTTCCGTGGTGGTGGGTATCTCCAGGCCTAGTGTATCCAGCCAGGGTTGGTAGAGCCACATTTTCTGAGACATGCTACAGTGGTAGCAGTCGTTGATGTGGGGCAAGCCGTAAATCTTGCCGTCACCGAGGGTGATCAAGTCTTCTACTTGGGGGAAGGTTTCAAAAACCTGGCGGAACTCTGTCCCATACTCGGCGATGTAATCGTTCAGAGGCAGCACCACGCCCTGATCTGCCAAGATTTGTAGCTGATCCAGGCGGATGGCGCAACCGATAATGACGTCGGGCAGGTCACCACTGGCCAGCATCAGGTTGAGCTTCTGTTGAGCGTCGGCCACGGGTGGGATGTCAAATTCCAGGTTGATGCCTGTTAAATCTTCCAACCAATAGGTGAAATCGTTCTCTTTGTAGTCCTTAATCACACTTCGGGGGCACATGAATGCCTTGATGGTAATTGTCTCACTCACGATGGGGAATTCGCCGGCTGGCGAGATCAGTACCTCCGCTGCCGAGGCATCTCCCTCTGCTGGCGCGGCGGCTTCAGAGGCCTCTCCTGCCGCTGGTGCTGCAGCTTGCTGGGGCGCGCAGGCGGATAGTAACATCACTAGCACCGCCAAAGCGCTAAAAAGGGTTGACAACTTACGTCTTTGCATTGACTTCCTCCTGAAAAATTGGAACTTAGATGGGGTTGAACCGAACGAGGAAAATGTAGGTAATGTCGCTCCCGGTGCCCAAATGTATCTCTATCCCTTTACCGCACCCAACATGATGCCCCGCACGAAGTATT
>JAHEML010000013.1 GCA_024643705.1 Caldilineaceae bacterium
CTTCATCGAATTCAACGGCGAAAGCCCCGCATCCATGGCCTACCAAGACGTGATCGGCGATCTCTTTGACGAGTTGCCGGTGATGCAGGCCATGGGCGAACGCTACACCATGCGCCTGCTCCACAGCCGCTCGGCCGCACTGGACGCAATTTTGAGCATCTATTACGAATGGCGGGGCAACCGGGACAAACTGCCCGACATCGCCATTGTCGATTGGCACGGCGTGCCCACCACCACTGAGTTCCACCTCTTTGTGGACTATTTCGCCCGCCACGGCATCAACGCGGTAATTTGCAGCCCGGACGAAGTCGAGTTTCGGGATGGGGTGTTCTATGCCGACGGCACGGCTGTCGATTTTGTCTACAAGCGGGTGTTGATCACCGAATTGTTGCAAAAATATGGGCTGAACCACCCGATTGTTCATGCCCTGGAAGCAGGCAAAATCTGCGTGATGAACCCCTTCACCTGCAAACTGCTCCACAAAAAGGCCAGCTTTGCCATCGCGGGGGATGAGCGCAACGCCCATCTGCTCACACCGGAAGAACGGGCGGCCATCCAGGCCCACGTGCCCTGGACCCGTGTGGTGGAAGAGCGCACCACGCTTGATCAGAACGGTCAACCCATCGATCTGCTGCCCTGGGCCAGCCACAACAGGGAACATCTGGTGTTGAAACCCAACGACGAATACGGCGGAAAGGGTGTCATCATCGGCTGGGAGACTGACCAGACAGCCTGGGACACCGCGCTCTTTGAGGGCTTGGAACAGCCGTCGATTGTGCAGGAACGGGCGGTCATCGCCTATGAGGATTTCCCCACCATGGGCGGCGACGGCAGCCTTGTCGTTTCGCAACGGCTGGTGGACTGCGACCCATTCCTTTTTCACGGCCAGGATGTCACCGGTTGCCTCACCCGGCTGAGCAGCGTGACCCTGTTGAATGTGACAGCGGGCGGCGGATCAATTGTGCCGGTTTATGTTGTGGAGCCGAGAGATTAGGAGAATCTGTCTATGCCTTACCACTCACCACCCTCTTTGAATATCGGCATCGAAGAGGAATACCAGTTCATCGATCCCCAAAGCCGGGAATTGTTGGGCTACGCCACCCAGTCTATGGGAGCCGAGCAGTTGCTCATCCGGGAAAAACAACCGGAGACCGAGTTTGCCCAGCGTATCAGCAGTGAGACGATTGAAGTGGGCACGCCCGTGTGCGCCGATATCAAAGAGGCGCGCACCGAATTGGTACGTATCCGCTCCACACTGCTCGAGCAGGCCAGCCGGGAAGGCTTCAAGGTTGTAGCCGCGGGCACCCACCCCTTCAGCCATTGGGCGCGGGAAGGCCGCCAGCCGGGTCTATCGCGCTACCGTGCGCTCATCGAAGACACCCAGATCATCGCCCGCCGCCTGCTGGCCTTTGGGATGCACGTCCACATTGGCATCGAGGACCGGGAGTTGTCGGTTGACGTGATGAATGGGATGCGTTATCTGCTGCCCCACATTCTCTGCCTGGCCAACAGCAGCCCTTTTTGGCTGGGTAAAGACACGGGCCTCAAGAGCTATCGGGCTGTGCTGCTGGATGCCCTGCCCCGCACGGGCATCCCCAACGAATTTGACAGTTACGCCGACTACGAAAGCTATGTCGACACCCTCGTCCGCACCAACAGCATCCAGGGGCCGAGCCAAATCTGGTGGGACATCCGCCCCCACCATCGCTTCCCCACCCTGGAAATCCGCATCTGCGATGTGCTGCCCAGTGTGGAAGATACCCTGGCGATCACGGCGCTGATTCAGGCGGTGGTGGCGTGGATGGTGGATCTGCGCATGGGCAACATGTCCTTTCGCCTCTACGATCGCACATTGATTGCCGAGAACAAATGGCGAGCCGTGCGCTACGGCTTGCAGGGCAAATTGCTGGATTTCGGCATCGAAGAGGAAGTGCCGGTCAAGTCGCTGATTCGGGAGTTGTTGGATCGGGTAGAACCGATGATGGACCGGCTCAACAGCCGAACCGAGTTGGAACACATTCACACCCTACTGGAGCGGGGCAGCAGCACGGATCGCCAATTGGCCGTGTGGCGGGCCAACGGCGAAAGCCTGAACGCAGTGGTAGACGACCTGATTGCAGAAACGGAGAGTCTGAAATGAAGCGACCCAGCTTGACCATTGGGATCGAAGAAGAATATCAGGTGGTTGACCCAGAGAGCGGCGAGTTGCGCTCCTTCATCACCCAGTTCATCGAAGATGGCAAAATGGTAATGATCGAGCGGGAGATCAAGCCGGAACTGCACCAGAGCATGGTGGAAATGGGCACACCCGTATGCGAGACGCCCGCCCAAGCCATGGAAGAATTGCTGCGCCAGCGCCAGTTTATCACCAAATTGGCCGAGGACAAGGGGCTGGCAATTGTGGCCGCGGCCACCCATCCCTTCAGCCGCTGGGCCGACCAGCAGGTAACACCCTTTCCCCGCTACCGGGGCGTGCTGGAAGAGATGCAAGTGCTGGCCCAACGGCTGCTCATTTTTGGCATGCACATCCACGTGGGGCTGGACGACCAGGACTTTGCCATCGACACCATGAATGTGGTGCGCTACATGCTGCCCCATCTGCTGGCACTGAGCACCAGCAGCCCTTTCTGGTCGGGCCGCAAGACCGGGCTAAAGAGCTATCGGGCTGTGATCTTCGAGGACTTTCCCCGCAGCGGCATCCCGGATGTCTTCCGCAACCGGGCCGAATACGAAGGGCTGATCCGCACATTGGTCAACACTGGCTGCATGCCCGATTCCAGCAAAATCTGGTGGGATGTGCGCCCCCACCACCTCTACCCCACCCTGGAATTCCGCACCTGCGACATCTGCACACGGGTGGACGAAGCCATTGCCATCGCCGCGCTCTGCCAGGCGATTGTGCTGTGGCACTGGAAACTGCGCCAACGCAACATCACCTTTCGGGTCTACCGCCGGGATTTGATCACCGAGAACAAGTGGCGCGCGGCCCGCTATGGGCTGGACGGCAAGCTCATCGACTTTGGCAAAAAGACGGAGCTGCCCGCCCGCGCTCTTATTCGGGAAATGTTGGACCTGCTGGGTGAAGAGATCGACGAACTGGGGATCGCCAAGGAGATCGAGCCGGTTTTTCGCATGTTGGAGGTGGGAACCAGCGCCGATCGCCAGTTGCGGGTCTTCGACGCCAACGACGGAGATTTGAAAGCCGTGGTACATCATTTAATCGCGGAGACAAAAGAAGGGTTGTAAGAAGCTGGACGATTCGCACGGGTGCGGTAATCTGCCGCGAACAAAAAGAGAGGGGGGAATGGGTGAAAATGCCCATTCCCCCCTCTCTTTTCAACTGCGAAAATCTATGAATCTGAGCGCGATAGACTACTCGCCGCCCTCGACCAATTCTACAGTGATGGGCTGATAATCGGCGCCGGTGGTGTCGCCATCCAGCATCTCCAGCGCGGCCTGGGCCAGATCGCTGCGGAAAGCACCATCGCTGGGCGCTTCGGGGATAACCCCACTCTCAACCGACACCGCCACTGTCTGATCCCACAGTGCCTGATCCATGACACCGATGCCCGCAGGCGAAGGCCAGATCAGTTTGTTGATCTCGTTTAACTGCCAGGTCATGTGGCTCTGACCCAAGGTGGGGCCGTTGTCCAATACCACCTGCACACAAGCATCGATCTCATCCCGGCACCACTGCCAACCCTTGAAGCTGGCAGCCAGGAAGCGCACCGCCACATCCTCATGATCTGCCTCGGCCAGCCAGGACTCACGCACAAAAACGTGGTCCTGGAGCATGGCTGTACCCACATCGTTGAAGTTGATCACAGTCAGGTCTTCGGGGGTGTACAGTTCCCCGGTCTCCGGGTTGATCGCTTCCAACACCTGGGCATACTCGTTGTAGGTCATGGCTTCGGCTGCGTCCAGTTCCTTGTTCAGCAGGGCCAACATGTCAAAACTCTGCTGCACAACAGTCACATCGTCTGGGTTGTTGGGGTCGATGCCTTCGGCGCGCATGGCTGCGAAGAGTTCGTGCTCGTTGCCAAAGCCCCATGTGCCGATCTTTTTGCCGCGCATGTCGGCCACGGTTGCCACAGGGTTATCCGCCCATGAGACTTCCAGGGTTCCGCTGCGCTGGAAGACCTGGCCAATATTCACCAGATCAGCGCCTTCGGAGCGGGAAGCCAACACCTTGGGAACCCAGGCCAGACCGAATTCTGCCTGGCCGGATGCCACAACCTGCTGGGGCACAATATCCACTGCACCTTCCAAAATTGTCACATCCAAACACTGTTCGGCATAGAAGCCTTGATCAACCGCAGCATAATAACCGGCAAATTGGGATTGGGTGACCCATTGCAACTGAAGGTTGACTGGGGTTGTTTCTGCACAGCCTTCTTCGGCGGGGGCTGCGGTTGCTTCGGCTGCGGGTGCAGCGGCCTCGCTATCAGCAGCAGGGGCTGGAGCAGCGGCTGGGGCCGCAGGCGCGGCACAGCCAGCCAAGGCAACAATCATCAGAATCAGAAAAACAGACAGAAAACGATTTTTCATGCTTTTCTCCTTTGGAACGGTTGGGTATAGGGAAAAATAGACCAATAAGGTCAAGACAAGGTGCTATTTGATGATACAGCCCCAGCGCTACCCAGTCAAACAGAGACTGTTGTTCCCTTATTGTTCTCTTGTTGTTCACTGTCGAGTGTAGCGTTCCACAAACTCCATGACAAGCCCAAACATGGCCTGCCCAGCCTCGGTCATATCATCCCCAATCTGCAAATAGTGGCTCACGTCGCGATAGTAGAAAACCTCCACTGGCACGTCCGCGGCCTGCAACGCCGTTTCCAATTGATAGGCCTGGTCGATGGGGATAATCGCGTCGGCATCGGTGTGAATGATGAGAGTGGGGGGCAGATGGGCGGCAGTGTAAACAGGCGAGAAGCGCAGAAAGGGAACCGGGTAGACGTTGGCCGGGCCAAGTGCCGGGATCACCAGCCCATAGGGATCGGGAATCTCCAGCTTGCCTGCATAAAAATCCGCACTGCCGCTAAAGGCATTGGTGATGCCACCCACCGTCACCCAGGCCGCAAACTGCTCCCGTTCGTCCCGCAGCAGCCGGTGCAAGATAGCGCTGCTGAAGCTGCCCCCCATGGCCACGGCAGGCACATCGGCCACATCCACCCCCAGCAGACCCTGCCGGGCCAAATGGAGCACAACCCGGGCATCCTCGGCGTGGGCATAGACATCCAGCCCCCGTGTGCCGCTGGGCGAAATAGCAATGACCGTATAGCCCGCCGCGGCAAAGGCCACGCTCACCGGCTCCCAGCCGTCGATGACACCAGGAAAGACGCCGAAGATCAAGGGCAACGGTTTGTCGCTCTGGGTTAACGGATGATAGACCCGCACCGTGTCGATGAGCGCGCCGGCCCACTCGAAAGCGAATGCCTGCCCCCACGCCACCGAACCAGCCGGAAAGGGCGTAGACGCGGTGTAGGGAGCGCCTGCCGTCAAACGAACCGCAGCGCCCAAGTCAGCTGGGAGCGGCGCGGCCACATGCCGTTGCACCGTCAAACGCGGCGCAGCGACAACAACATCCGGCTCCACTGTCACCAGCCAGGGCACGCCCCACGCCCCGGTCAGCGCGGCTTCGTCGCTCTCTGGCCCCACCGCGGCCACCACATATTGGCCTCTGGGCACGGCATCGATATGATAACGGCCCTGGCTATCGGTCGTCGCAGCGTGGGGTTGCCCGGTGGATTCGGCCACCAGAACAGACACACCAGGCGCAGGCCGACCATCCATCCACACCTCGCCCCGAATCGAGCCGGTTTCCGGGTTGGGCACGGCGTTTACGCCGCCCAACTGCTGCCCCACCAGATAGCCAACCACATTGGCTTCGGGCGTGGGCGCGCAGGCGGCCAGTAGTAGAGTCAAGAGAACAAGCGGCAGAGCACGCATACTATGATTGAACATGGGGGACCCTTGTGTGACGCGATATTCCTCGAATCACAACTGTACAAGAGCGGTCAGCGAATGTCAATCTCACTTAGAAACTTTTGCTTTTTATCATCCAATCATTCGCAAAAAATTTGCCAGCCCACCCAGCGCAACGGTATACTATCCGTCTGTCTATCAACCAAAAGGAATGCTGCAGGTCACGCCAAAACAGGCCAATCTGCGCTCTTTTCCATACTCATAAGCGGGGCGGCATGACCATCGGCTACTATCGATTTCCTACCATTCACGGCGAACGCATTGCCTTTGTTTCGGAAGACGATCTCTGGGAAGTACCCGTTATGGGCGGCGTGGCCCGGCGGCTGACCGCCAATCTGGGCAGTGTCACCTACCCCTTCTATTCGCCCGACGGCGCATGGCTGGCTTTTGTGGGGCGAGAGGAAGGCAATACCGAGGTCTACATTATGCCCGCCGAAGGAGGCGAGGCTCGACGGCTGACCTACCTGAGCAGCGATTGCCGGGTGCTGGGCTGGAGCCGGGATGGGAGACATATTCTCTTTATGTCTGCCTACGGCCAAGCCCATCGAGGCGAATACGATCTATACCAGATAGCCGGAGACGCGGCTAATGGGGCCGTGGAAAAATTACCCTACGGCCCTGCCCGCTCAATAGATTTCGGGCCAGGCGATGGCCTGGTATTGGGGCGCAACACCGGTGATCCCGCCCGCTGGAAACGCTACCGGGGCGGCACGGCAGGCCATCTGTGGATCGACCGCAATGGCGACGGTGACTTTCAGCCGTATGTGCCCGATATTGCAGGCAACATTGCCTCTCCCATGTGGATAGGTTATGGGAACGGCGGAAACGGCGATGAGATCAGCAATCGAGAAAACGCGGGCCGGGTCTATTTCGTCAGCGATCACGAGGGGATCGGCAACCTCTACAGCGCCCGACCCGATGGCAGTGATCTGACCCGCCACACGGATCACGAGGACTACTACGTGCGCAATCCGGCCACAGACGGCACGCGCATCGTCTACCACGCGGGCGCAGACCTTTTTGTCTTCGACCCGGCCAGCGGCGCGAGTAATCCAGTAGCCGTTACTTATCGCAGCCCTCGGGTACAACGCAACCGCAAATTTGTCTACGCAGGCCGCTACATGGACAGCGCCAGTATGAACCCCAAAGGCACGGCCTTGGCTATCAACACCCGGGGCAAGACTTTCGCCTTCCACAACCACGAGGGGGCGGTTGTCCAATTGGGCGAACGCGATGGGGTGCGCTACCGGCTGGCCGACTATCTCAACGATGGCAAACGCATTTTGATGATCAGCGATGCCAGCGGCGAAGAACGGCTGGAAATCCACAGCCGCGTGCCGGGCATCGAACCACAGCGATTGGAACAAGCCGAGTTTGGCAGGGCCATCGAGCTTCAGGTTTCGCCCACCCACGATCAGGTGGCGCTGACCAACCATCGCCACGAGTTGCTTCTCATCGACCTGGAAAGCCAGTCGGTCACCGTTGTAGACCGCAGCCCCTTTCGGCGCATTGGAGGCATGGATTGGTCGCCCGATGGTCGCTGGCTGGCTTACAGTTTTTCTGCCACCCGCCAGACCTCCGAAATCCGGCTCTACCGTCTGGCTGATCCCGATGCAGAAGACGAAAATTTGCGCGAGGGCAAGCTCTTCCCTGTCACCCGACCCGTGCTGCGGGATGTGCGCCCAGCCTTCGACGCGGACGGATGCTACCTCTACTTTCTTTCCTACCGAGAGTTCAATCCGGTTTCCGATACACTCTCCTTCGCGCTCAGTTTCCCCAGGGGTGCGCGGCCCTATCTGGTCACCTTGCAAGCTGATCTGCCCAATCCTTTCGTACCCCAACCGGAGGAAGAGCCGGAGGAAGACGATGACGATGACACTGGCGACGAAGAAGATGGTGACGAAGAAGAGGATGATGGGCTTGATGATGGGGAGATGGACGACGAAGATGGTGAGGATGGGGAAGACGATGAGGAAGATGATGAGAACGATAACCTACCGCTGGACGATGATCTGGAAGGGGAAGACCCAGACGACGGATATGGCGAAGGTGATGGCGAAGGTGATGACTTCGACGACGGCGATGATCCGGACGATTATGATGGGGATGATGAGGAAAGCCACGATTCTCACCATTTTTCCCGACGGTGGACGGATGGCACCCAGGACAAAGCCCCAGTAGACGGAAAACCTGGAGAGACCAACAAAGAAGACGACAAAGCATCTGCCGCAAACGAAGCAAAGAGGAATAAAGGTAAAGAAGATAAGAGGAAGGATAAACCCATCCGCATTGATCTGGACGGAATCGCCGACCGGGTGTTACCTTTCCCCGTCCCCGAAGGACGCTACGGCCAGATCGTCGGCGCGCCAGGCAAAGCCGTTTTCACCATCCTCCCCATCAAGGGCGGCCAGGAAGACGACGAGGACGATGAAGGCCGAGGAGGCGACGGCCTGTTGCGGGCGTGGAATTTCAAGGAATTCCGGGCCGACACCTTAGTCGAGGGTGTCAATGGATTTGGCCTCTCTCGCAATCGCAAAAAGCTGCTCTACTTTTCCCACAACAGGCTGCGCGTGATCCCCGCGGGGGAGAAACCAGCCAGCGAGAGCGGCAACCCGCGCAAGACGGGCTGGATCGACCTGAGCAGGGCAAAAGTCTCTGTCGATCCCCAAAGCGAGTGGGAGCAGATGTTCCGTGAAGCCTGGCGGTTGCAACGGGATCACTTCTGGAACGAAGAGATGTCCGAAGTGGACTGGCAGACCGTCTATCACCGCTACTTTCCACTCATCAAACGGGTGAGCAGCCGAACAGAATTCAGCGACCTGATGTGGGAGATGCAGGGCGAATTAGGGACAAGCCATGCCTATGAGATCGGCGGTGATTATCGTCCCCGGCCCAACTTTGATCAGGGTTTCTTGGGGGCTAGCACCACGTGGGATCCAACGGCCAATGGCTATCGACTGGACGATTTTATCCTCGGTGATTCCTGGGACGGCGAGGCCCACTCGCCGTTGGCTATGCCGGGGGTCGATGTGCGCCCCGGTGATCTGCTGATAGCGGTCAACGGCCAGCCGGTGAACGCAGCAACTAGCCCAGCCCAGTTGCTAGTGAACCAGGCCAACGAAGAGGTTCTGTTGACCCTCCGCCGGGAGGCTGAAAAGGCAACAGAAAAAGAGACAGAAAAGGCAGAAACGCCGGAAAACCCTGCGGCAGAGAGCAAGCAGGCCAAAAAGAGTCACAATGGGCTACACACAGTCACCGTGTATACCCTTGCCAACGAGCGCGCTGCTCGCTACCGCGCCTGGGTGAATGGCAATCGCCAGCGGGTCCACGAAGCCAGCGGCGGGCAGGTGGGCTATGTGCATATCCCCGATATGGGCAGCACCGGCTATGCAGAATTTCACCGGGGCTACCTGGCAGAAGTAGACAAACCAGCGTTGATTGTGGATGTACGCTTCAATGGGGGTGGCAATGTCAGCTCGTTGCTGCTGGACAAACTGGCCCGTCGTCGGTTGGGCTACGATCTGGAGCGCTGGGGCGGCTATTCTCCATACCCGCGGGAATCGGTAGCTGGGCCACTGCTGGCGCTAACCAACGAACACGCGGGCAGTGATGGCGACATTTTTAGCCATAGTTTCAAGATGATGGGACTAGGGCCACTGGTGGGTAAACGCACTTGGGGCGGTGTGGTGGGCATATGGCCCCGCCACGCGCTGGTAGACGGTACCGTCACCACCCAGCCCGAATTCAGCTTCTGGTTCGAAGATGTGGGCTGGAATATAGAGAATTATGGGACTGACCCGGACATCGAAGTAGACATCACCCCCCAAGACTACCAGGCTGGACGAGATACACAATTAGAGCGCTCCATCGAAGAAATAATGAAGCTACTGGAGGCCAAACCACCCATGCAACCGCCAGATGCCAGCAGCCGCCCCAGCCGGGCGTTGCCGAAATTGCCGCCGCGCCAGACGTAGAATTACAACTGTTGTACCCACGATGTTTAGTAAAAAGGAGTTCGCAATGCCCACAATCGATCGCCCCGCGTTGGTTTCTGGCTATGGCCTGCTACCAGAGAGCGAAGGCAAAGGACTGCTCCCCTGGAGCTGGGCCACCGAACGGCTGGAACATTCCCGAAACTATTGGATTGCCACCACCCGACCCAATGGCCGCCCCCACGTCATGCCTGTATGGGGTGTTTGGATGGATAATGCACTCTACTTCGGCACAGACCCAGCTTCTGTCAAAGGGCGCAACATCCAGGCCAACCCAGCCATCGCCGCCCATTTGGAGAGCGGCGACGAAGTGGTGGTGCTGGAAGGTGTGGCGGAAACAGTCAGCGACAAAGCGCTGCTGGCCCGTCTCTATCAAGTATACGGCGTAAAATATGACATCCAACTGGGGCCGCAGACAGCGGATGATCCCGGCGACTATCCATACACGCTCGTTCTGCGTCCCCAGCGCGCGCTTGCTTGGCTGGAAAGCGACTTCCCCGGCACGGCCACCCGCTGGCGTTTCGACAAATTGGGGTAGGAGCGGGGAACAAAACAATCGGAGAGTGCGTCTAATCGCATAATTCGATTTGGTTCCAGATAATCAGCCCATACAGCGCCAGGATCCCGCCCACTATGCCCAACTCATATCCCAGTCAAGCACGTTTCTTTGCTTCCATGTTCTTTCTGGTCCTGTTCACATTTGTGTTGGCTGCGTGTAATGGGGGCGTCCCCACCACATGGCGCATCGATTACCAAAACCGGACGGCTTATCACCCCATTTGCACCATTTGCCTCATTCCTTTCCCAGCGGGTGCGAACGCGACTGGGGGTTCTCCAATGACGACACAGACCTTCGCTGTTGCGGTCAAAGACCTGAACCCGGCTGAACTAACCCAATTCTACGCGGACGCATTGGCAAAGGATGGCTGGGCGTGGGCACCCAATACCGATCCAAACAAATATGTCGCCCCTGCCAATAACATTTTTGTCGCCGCTAAAGCTGGGCACGCCTACGACGTAACAATCGGTCTGGGTGCTGAAGGGACACCCTATTCCGCTTTCATGGAATTGGTCCCCCAGGAGTGCCCATTTTCGAATTCGGACGCAACGATCTGCGGCTACGGCCCCAGCAAATAGCGGCGTCGCCTTTGGGGCAAGGAATTTGGCATAAATGGCGTAGGCATCAACGTGCGCCAAGGTGTGCGAACGCACCCGGCACAAATTCGTCGCACTGGGCTGGCAAGACCGCTTTGAAATTGTCCGCGCCAGAGGAGCCGACTAGGCCTACACACCCGGCACCTTCGACAGTGCCACCTGTATCGGCGCGACTTTTGTCTGGGTGGTTTTCGTGAGACCACCGGGAGGGATGCGATCGGCTATCCCTCCCGGTGGCAGCCTGGTCATCGGCGGCGACCTTTGGCGTACATCCCAAACACCGCCGGCCTATGTCCGCCAAGAGCAATGCGAGAAGTGCCAGCCAGGACGACTGGGATCAACGAGGCCAATACCTGGCGAGGGCTGCTCGATTGGCTGGCCGAAAACCCCGACCATTCAGATCAGGACGAAGTACACAAGCATTTACGCGAGAGTCAGGACGAATGCATCGGCTACATGCGGGAATATGTAGGCAGGGTTATCTATGTGCTGCAAAAATTCTAGGTCGGGCTAACAGCCTCACCCACGGGAATGGAGAATCGTATGAATTATCGTTCATTGGGCAATACAGGACTGAAAGTTTCGATCCTGGGCTTTGGCTGCGGTGCGATTGGCGGACTGCTGGTACGGGGTAGCTACCCGGACATGCGGGCTACTGTCGCCCGGGCCATCGAACTGGGTGTCACCTATTTCGACACCGCTTCTATGTATGGCAACGGTCAATCCGAGGCCAATTTGGGCGCAGTGTTGCGGGAACTGGGCGAAGCCCAAGGCGGGCGCGTGATTGTGGGTACAAAGGTGCGGCTGGGCGCAGATGCCGATGGACGCATTGCCGAAGCGGTGACGGAATCGGTCGAGGGCAGCCTACGCCGATTGGGCACAGAACAGGTAGACCTGATCCAGTTCCACAACCGCATGGACCACCAGAGCCGACCCGCCGAGGATCACTGGTCGGTGGCTGATCTGCTGACAGTGGCCGAGACATTCCAGGGTTTGCAGCAGCAGGGCAAAGTGCGCTTCTGGGGGTTCACTGGCCTGGGCGAACCCGCTGTCGTTTTGGAAGCCATCCAAAGCGGCGCGCTCCACTCGGTGCAAAGCTGCTACAACCTGCTCAACCCCAGTGCGGGCCAGGCTGTGGACAGCGAGTTCCCCTATGAAAACTACAGCCAGATGATCGATGCCGCCGGTGCGCAAGGAATGGGTGTGATCGCCATCCGTGTGCTGGCCGGTGGCGCGTTGGCAGGCACGCCGGATCGTCACCCTGTGGCTGCGCCCGCCCCCAACCCTATCGGTTCGGCAAAGGATTATGCCAGCGATGTGGCCCACGCCCAGCGCTTCGGCTTTTTGGTGGACGATGGTTACGCCGACACTCTGGCCGAGGCCGCTATCCGTTTTGTCATCAGCAAGCCCCAGGTTTCCAGCGCCCTGGTTGGTACATCCAATCAGCAGCAGTTGGAAGCAGCAGTGGCCGCGGTAGAGCGGGGGCCACTGCCCGACGATGCGCTAGAACGAATCGCAACCGTGCAGTAGAATGCAGTAGAATGCAGTAGACTATGCAGTAGACCCATGCGTACTTTCATCGCCATCGACATTCCTGAAAAGTTGCGTACCCGCCTGGCATCTGTGCGCGCAGAGCTGGCTGCGCTGTTGGCCGACCAAAAGATGGCTTCTGTGCCGCGCTGGAACAGCCACGAGAACTACCATCTCACCCTGCGCTTTTTGGGGGAGACAACCGCCGAGCAACGCGACGCCGTTGGGGCCATGTTGGCGGATGTTGCCCAGGGTTGCGCTCCCTTTTCGCTGGGATTGGCTGGATTGGGTGCTTTTGCCAACTGGCGGCAGATGCGGGTGCTGTGGGTCGGGGTAACGGGGGATTTATCTACGCTGCTGTCTGTGCAGGCGCAGATCGAAGGTGGGGTGCGGGCTTGCGGGTTCGCTGCCGACCGATTGGGATATCATCCTCACGCAACCCTGGCATACGTGAACAAAGGGGTCAACCGCCGGCTCGTGCAAGAAGCCGGGACATTTCTATCGGCACAAACAAAACTGGCCCAGGATTTGGGCCAGTGGAAAGTCTCGGAATTGGTGTTGATGCGGAGTGATCCCCGCCCCAGCGGAGCAGAGTATACAGTGCTGGGGCGGTATCGGTTAGGATCGGGGTAGGGTGCGTTCCTGCTCCTGCCATTGAGGGTGCACTGGTGTGCGAACCTCGGTACTTCCATTCTCCACCACCCCATTGGTATCTTTGGGGTAGGCCGTGGCGTCTTCGAAGGTTGACGACCGTTCCAACTGGCTTTCACCCGTCGCCACATCAATACCCCTGGCCAGGGCAGCCAATGGCACACAGATCAGGCTCCCCATCACAAAACCCCAGAGCAGCAGAGCCACCACACCGATCACCTGGGCCTGCAACTGTCCGGGGAAGTCGCCCACAAAGCCAGAGGCCGGCAGCAACCCAGTAACCCCTTGACCCGTGACACCCAGATAGCTGGTGATACCAGTCATCTGCCAGCCTGCCCCCACCGAGCCGTCGGCAAAAATGCCCACCGACACCAGCCCCAGCAGCGCAGGAATCGCTGTCATGCTGACGATACCGGAGGTGTCGTTCAACCGTAGCAGCCGGTTGACGGTAAAGGTGACAAATGGCACAGATCCACCCGCGATCAATCCTATCCCCAAGGCGGCACCCGGCGTGATGAATGGCCCGGCACCCAACCCGGCAATTGCACCGGCGGCCATGCCCCGTGCCGCCATCATCGGGTCGCTTTCGCCGGTGACAAACCAGGTATACAGCACAGGGACAAGCGACCCGGAGATCACGAAAAGCAGGCTGTTGACGCTGCCTCGCAACGGGCCAAGTTCGCCGATAATATTGGCTTGAATGGGATTTGACCAGCTCCAGCCCAGCACGCCCACGGGGAGAAGCAGAGCGCCCAACACGGCCAGCATGGGCAGATGAACGGTGGGGAGATTGGGATCGGCCAGGGAAAGACGAGAGCCACGGGGCAACCAGGTAAGCAGTGCCGCAATCGTGGCCGCAGCCGCCACCAAAAAGACGGTGCCCGCTCCGCCAAAGTCGACCATGCCGTGGCCAGCACCCACGTTGCGCCCCAACGCGGCCAACCAGCCGCCCCCATGCACCCAATTGCCCGCCACGGGGTAAAAGACGCCGCCCATTCCCAACGCCAGCACCAAGGCAGCCACCGCGGGGGCGCGCCCCCGCAAAGCCAGCACAGGCAGCAGGGCCGAGGTAGCCGCCCAAGGCAAGTGTGCCAAAAAGAGAGAATAGGCCGCAGGGGTCATCACCGAACCGCCAAGAAACCAACCGCTCAACCCGGCTGTACCCCAACCACTGCCCCAGCTAGCTGGCAGCGCGCTCCATTCCCAAACCAGCCCAGCCAGCCCCGGCTCGGTGTAAAAGAGGCCAACCCCACCAAATTGCAGAGCAAAGCCCACAGCCCAGTAGCCAATGCCCGCCAGACCAATGGCGGCCAAACCGGCCAGGGCCGCAGCCCAGGAACGTTGGGGATCG
>JAHEML010000508.1 GCA_024643705.1 Caldilineaceae bacterium
CTGAACGCCGACCTCGTCCACGCCATCGTTGTCCAGATCCACTGTGGCGCCGGTCGGCTGAATGGGCAGGTTGATGCGAACCTCACCCGGCTGGGGAAAGAGAGGGTCCGTGAAGACACCAAGGATTTGTCCGCTCTCCGGCACAAAGAGATCCAAGCGACCCTGTAGGATGTTGGTCACGTCTATCAACAACGCGACGGGGTCGGGATAAAGCGAGGGGAGGAAGGCAAAGTTACCCGAATTCACCTCACCCACCACGGCGATGGGACCGCTACAGTCGGCAAAGTTCTCGCCCGTGTCGCAGACGTACTGAACAGCGTCTGCCGCCATTTCTGGGGCAGGGATTGGTGTTGCTACCGCCTGTGCCTGGGTCAACTGAGGGCGACCCAAACCAAAGACGAGTGATGTTAGAATCACCCCTAAAGCAACTAGTAGTGTTGCAGTTTTTCGCATTGAAAATCCTCCTGATAGTCTAGATTTAGTGAGAGATAGGTTGATTTTTTGAGAATAGCTGGGGGTCAATTTGACTTCCTCATTACTGGGATCGGTTCTATGGTATACTTGATTATATCGTTTGACGCGTGATGGCACATCGGCAAACGAGATGGTCGCACACAGAAACTACTCCCTCGTCAATGAGAGGGAGTAGTCCAAATGGACGATAGGTAGGGGTAACAAATGGTGGAACTATACGATTAGCAGTTCGTTTTCAACGGCGTATAGAGCCGCTTGTGTACGATTTGTAACGCCGAATTTTTCAAAAATGGTGCGCACGTGGGAACGTACCGTATTGGCGCTGATGCAGAGTTCCGCTGCAATCTCTTTGTTGGACATGCCTTTGACCAAGCGTGACATGACTGTGATTTCGCGCTCGGTCAGTTGATCGATGCCTTTTTGTGCGGTTGATGCAGCGGGTGAATTCAGACGTGAAAAAAGGCTGTGGGTGACTTCTGCCGGGACAACGCTCTGGCCCCGAGCCACACTGCGGATGGCATGAATCAAGTCATCGGGTGACGAATCTTTGGGGAGAAACCCGCGCGCGCCAGCGCGTATGGCTTCTGTGGCGCGACCAGTGGAGGAAAAGCTGGTCAAAACAAGGATCCGCATATCCTCATTGTCTGCCAATATCTTTTGAATGGCTTCTATACCATCCATTTTGGGCATAGAGAGATCCATAACGATCACATCGGGCTTCAGCTTTTGGGCTAGTGCCACAGCTTCACTCCCATCGCTTGCTTCACCAACCACTTCAATGTGGAAGCGAGGGGTGGAAACCAACGATATCAGGCCCTTTCGAACGATGGTATGGTCTTCTGCAATCAGTATGCGTAGGACGGGTTCAGTCATTTTATATCCATTTCTTTTTAGTTGTTGATATTTTTGTCTTACTACCTAGTTCACTCCACCTGAATCCAACTGCTGAATGCCAAATCCGAAACGGAAAATACATGCATTTTATATGTATTTCCTGTTATCGAAAAAAATACGTTGATGTACCATTTGTCTCGTTTGGATTGGGGTACCGTTTCAAATTCGGATAATTCCACGAGAGAAACCTTGTGACCAAATTTGTAGGTCTAGCCGATAATGGGTGCTAATCAGTTGTCCATGTTGGTTTGGCCGCCGTTTGCGGCAATATCCAAAGTATCCCGTTAATCACCTGTCGGTGGTCATTGCATGGCCTCCCCGTTTTCGAATTCTGTACCAGAAGCAACTGTCTGAGCCGTTCTCGTTGTTGATCTGCCAGTTCTCTTTTTTGCTTGCTTATTCAATGTAACCGCATTCGGAGACTTCTTAAACGTACCTGGTATTTTCGTGTCGATCCCTTTTGATCCCTTTTGAATTTACATGGACAGCATATGTGCATTATATCGATAATGCACGTGTGCTGTCCATCGCATGTGATGTGATTCTGTGATGTGGTTTTGTGATGTGATTCATGCGGTTGCATTATCTGACTTACCCTCAAGACTATGATCAGTGGCACTTTTGACACCGCATACGCTTCCAAACTAATACGACCCCGACCGGCGTCTACCACAATAGATCGACCTCGTCTATACCACGAGCTCGACCGCTGGCGGTCTGTGCGAGCGATTGTCGTCCAGGCTGCTGCTGGTTATGGAAAATCAGTACTGGTCAGTCGCTGGCTTGATGTTGCCGATTGTGAGGCATACGCAGCCTGGCTGTCTTTGGATGAGAGTGATAATGATCCCTGGGGTTTAGTAGGCAGTATTACCAGGGCGTTCGAAACAGTACTACCCGGTGTGTCTGCACTGATGCAACCCGTACTGAATGATTCTCAGGGCACTCCACAACGGGCGATGACGAAATTGATCGCCTATATTGGGGGATTGCTATTCAACCAGAATGGCACATCTGCTCCGCACCAACTCCTGGTACTAGACAACCTGCATGTGCTTGCTTCCTCGGACGTAGTCTCCTTGCTCGTTCCGCTACTTGAAACGGCGCCCCCTAATTTGCATGTGGTGCTTCTTACCCGCAGTTCGATGCCTTTGCCCCTGCCCCGCCTCTATGCGGATCGTCAACTTGTCGAATTGACGACCAACGATCTCTGCTTTACCACTGATGAGACAAGCCAATATCTCGTCTCTCATCGCGTTTCCGCATCGCCCAGGGAAGTAGAACAATTAAGGGAACGCACAGAGGGATGGGTTCTTGCTATGCAGCTCGCCATGCGTTCGCAGCGAGGTCACGATTCCTTGGGGGTTTACCTTAGCACATTACGAGGGGATGGTCGCTGGCTGGCACAATACTTGACCCAAGAGGTTTTGGACGGACAAAGTGCCAAGATGCGCAAGTTTTTGTTGCATACGTCGATCCTCGAATCCTTTTCAGCGCCGTTGTCTGAGGCAATCACGGGCGTCTCTGATGCCTACCAACTGCTTGCACAACTGCAACAAAACGAATTGTTTGTGATTGAATTGGAAGACAATAGAGGCTGGTTCCGCTACCATCATCTGTTTCAAGAGCTATTGCAGCAACAACTGCTGCAAGTAGAGGATGCAGCAACTATCAATAGGCTGCATCGACGGGCCGCGGATTGGCTTGCCCACAACGATCGCTTGTTGGAAGCAACCCGACATCTGCTGGACGCCGGTGCAGAGGATGATGCCGGGGCACTGGTAGAGAAGCGCGTACGTGACTATCTTATACAAGAGCCTCTCATGGCCCAGCGGTTATTCGAGGTGCTACCGCCACATATTGCCATGCGCCGATCGCGCTTGATGCTGGATCGTTGTCTGCTGGCAATTATGATCCGTAACACGGACTTGAACTTGCACATCCACAATGCCCAACGAGCCTTGGCCGACAATCCTGCCCCCCAATCTGAACAAGAAAGGCTCAACACAGAGTTGCTGGTCTATCAGGCATCGGCTCATTTTGCCGCAGGCGAGATCACCTCGGCCACGGTGCTGGCCAAGCAGGTGAAACCTCAAATCGCTATTTTGGATACCCTGGTTCAGGGCGTGTTCGAATTCTTGTTGATGCATTTGTACAGATACACGGCGAATGATTCGATTGTGCACGATCATGCGCAACGTGCGCTGGCTGCATTCAATGGTGTCAACTATATGGCAGGTGTGGTTGCCGTACGCCGGGAGATGGCCAAAGCGGCCATCAACTCTGGCCGCAGCGCAGACGCCAGCCAGGAGTTTGCCCGGATCGAAGCCACTATTAGGCAGTTCCAAACAGTGCCCGTTTCTGAGTCGGGAACAATTTACTTGAGCGCGGCGGAGCACTGTTATTGGCAGAACCAAATCGAACAAGCAGTCAAGTATCAAAAGATGGCCCTGGAAATTGTCAACGCTTTGCAAGATGATGAATGGAATTA
The DNA here is from genome assembly GCA_024643705.1 of Caldilineaceae bacterium. Lineage (GTDB taxonomy): Bacteria > Chloroflexota > Anaerolineae > Caldilineales > Caldilineaceae > JACQGT01. The sequence goes on from JAHEML010000508.1 coordinate 3,857, forward strand.
TTTTCTCACCT
>JAHEML010000509.1 GCA_024643705.1 Caldilineaceae bacterium
TTGGGTATCAAATCAGCGTTTTTAGTGTTCATCTGCGTCCAAACTCTCCCCTTCAGTTTCCCACATCAACTCGCCGGAATCAACCTGCCAGAATCAACTCACCAATTCCCTCTGCCTGCACTGCCTGACTGTGATACTCCCGCAGCAATACGTCCACATCGTCCAGGCTGAGTCGGCGCTGATCCGCTTCGGCTTTGATGCGCGCCGTCACTTCCTTCACTTGCGGGTCGCTCAGGTTGAGCTGCAACTGCTCGGCCCGCTGCTTGACCGCGTTCCAACCGGTGAGCCGATGGGCGATGTGCAGGTAGCGGGTCAGGCCGAAATCGGCGGGGTCGAGGATTTCGTAGGTGCTGGGGTTGTTGAGGATGGCTTTGGCGTGAATGCCCGCTTTGTGGGTAAAGGCGGTGTAGCCGGTGATGTAGTTGTTGAAGGGTACGTCCACGCCCACCAGCCCGGCCACATAGTTCTCTACCTCGCGCAGGAGGGGCAGGTTGTACTTTTGGCGAATCTGCTCTGGGTTGTTGGTGTACATGCGGGCAATCATGCCGCCCAGGGAGGGGATGCCGTTGCGCTCGCCGATGCCCAGCACTGACGTGTCGATGTGGGTGGCCCCGGCTTCCAGGGCGCAATAGGCGTTGGCGATGGCACAGCCCGTGTCGTTGTGGCCGTGGAATTCGATGTCGCAGGAGACAACACCCCGCAGGGTGCGCACCAGATCGTAGACTTGGCGGGGGTTCGCCACACCCACCGTGTCGGCAATGCCCACACGGGTCACGCCGATTTTGTCCACGGCCCGGTAGATGGTGAGCAGATCAACCAGATCGCTGCGGAAGGAATCTTCGCTGCTAAAGCGCACTTCCAGCCCCTGACCCTTGATGAACTCGATGACTTCGATGGCACTTTCGATGATATAGGGAATGTCTTTGCCGTGGGAAAATTCGCGCAAAAAGCTGCTTGTGCCAAAGAGAACGTCGATACCGTCTACACCTGTGTCGATGGCTTGTTTGGCGTCGTCCATATGGCAACGGGTGTGAGTGAGGATTTTGGCCTTTAATCCCAGCCCGGCGATGCGGGCGCAATCGTCCCGGCTTTGGGGGCTGGCCGCGGGAGAGGTGAGTTCCAGATATTCCACACCAAAGGCGTCGAGCAGGCGGGCGATCTCCACCTTTTGATCGCTGGTGAAGAAGGCGTTGGCAAACTGCTCACCTTCGCGCAGGGTGGATTCGATAATGGCGAAACTGTCGAGAGACATAGACGGATTCCTTGGAAAGAATGAGATTGGGAGAGAAAGAGATTGGAGATTGTCGGGCGGCGATTGGTGCGGTACGCAATCTTCCTATCTCTCAATCTCATTATCTCTGCGTTTTCAGGATGGCCGTCTTTGGCGTTTTCCCAGCGCCGTTGCTGGGGATGGGCGCAAAAAAACCGGCTCATCCTGTCTGGATGGCCGGTTGCGTTGCGTCGGTACTGAATCAAGTCAGCGAGCAAACACAAAATCCCAGACAGGCTAGTCGGGTTTCTGCTTCTTGCTCTTTTTCTTGGCAACAAATACGTTGGCAACGAACGTTTGGGAGCGCATTGTTTTGTCCAAAAAAGGTGAAAAACTCAAATGAGAGTACACCGGAGCGAGAGGAAAGTCAAATTTCATCCACCGATTTCGCCACAAACCCCACAAAGTCGCGCAGACCGGACGCCATCTCCGGGTGGGTGATCGTCTCTGTGCCAATGAGGATGTGCAGATAGCTCACCGCCTGATGCAGTGCAGCCAGGGGCTTTGCCAGCCGCCAGGCTTCGTCCAGTTCAGCTTGGCTGGCCCATCCCTCCCAGGCGGCCAGATACTCTTTTTTGCCCCGTGAGCGCTTTGCCTCATCCTCCTCCAGGAAATAAGGGGTGATCATATCCATGAATGGGTGGGCCACACAGGCGTCAGACCAGTCGAAAAAGAGGTGGCCATCGTCGCTGGCCGCCACATTGCCCAAATGCAGATCGCCGTGGACCAGGGTATCGGGCAGCCCGATGGCTGCAAGTTGGGCGCAGCGCTCCACCACGCGGGGACCAAGCGCGGCCAGTTGAGACAATTCGTCGGCCTTGGCGTGGCGGGCAGTGAGGGGATGGGCCAGCAGTGGGTCTAGCTGCGCCGCCAGCACGGGCAGGCGACGGTCAAGGCAGCCCAGTGCCAGCAGGTCCTCCACCCGGTCGACAGATGCCTGTTGCAGCCGGGCGAAGTCCGCCGCAGCCGCGGCAAAGTTGGCCTCTTTCTTGTCCTGCTGCCACAGATTCGGCCCAAAATCGTCCAAAAGCATCCAACTTTCCCTATCGTCGCGGGCCAGGGGTGCAGGAATCCACCGGGGAAAATGGCGAGAGAGCGTCTCCATCAAACGTCCTTCGTTGACAAAAAGTGGCAGCTGAGCGGTCGCCTTGAAATAGACCATTCCGGTTGCGGCGGGCTGGCGCAACAGGCACGAAATACCCAAAATTTTGTACTGCTCCACTGGGCCGGTGGGGATACGGCCCAACTCTGCGAGCACTTCGGTCATCCATCCGCTGGCTAGGGCAAACCAGCCGGGCCGCGCCCAAGCAGCGCGCAAACGCGGTGGGCTATCCTCCGCCAGAAAGTCGGCCAGTAGGGCGCGCTGGCTTTCCTGAGCCAGGGGCAGGCCCGCCAGATTGTCGATGCCAAACCAGCCTCCAGTGGGCAGGGGCTTCTCCACCGCTTCGTGAAACTCTACCACTGGATAGGCTCGATCCCACTTTTCCTCATCGTTTATTGTCAAGCCCAGATGGCGTAGAATTGTGAAATTACTGGCTAGTTCCAATTGCTCTTGCAACAAGGGAATCAGCCGGGCCGCGTCACCCACCCAGATGCCGCCATCCACATCGACAGCAGGCAACGTCCATCCGCTTTCTGTTGAAAGCAGCCAAACCCGCCGCCGTTTGAACTCTGGTAGGACGACATGCAAATGGCTGACCCATTGGGGGGTAGTGGTTTCGGGTTGTTCACTCATTGCTCCTTCTTTCCTGTCACGCTGTCAGCCCGGCGGCATGTATTTCAGTTTTAGGGCGGACTGGGATTGTCGGCATGGCCGAGACCTGAAGTGCGGGGTTACCGGCAACATCCCTTGAAAGAGGCTGATGACACGGCTAAATTGTCTTTTGAGTCGGATTTATCCGGCGTTGCTCGATAGCTCCGGGTCCTTAGCTCGGAGTGATCGGTGCGCATTCGCCTTAATCGTGAAATCTGTTGGCCCGGCGCAAGACAGCCAGGCGACTGAGCACCCACAGCCCCACCGCCGTGTAGATCACTCCGGCCAGGTTGATCAGCACCACCGGCCCCAACCGGTCGATATAGGCGGAGAAGAGACCGGTGAACACGAGCAATCCCAAGGGGCGCTCCATCTGCAAAATGGCGAAAACCCGTCCTCGCAATAGGGGCGGCGCCCACGTCTGTATGATGCTGTCGATGACAATTTGGCGCAGAAACCAGGGGACGGCATGCAGCCCGCCTGCTAAAATTGCCAGCCAAAGATTCCCCGCATTGGCATAGACAAAGAAGCCCAGCCCACTGCCGACGACAGCAGCCACGTATACACTTACCAGAGAAAATCGCCGCTCCAGCCGGGGTGCGGCCAGGGATGCGATGATCGCGCCCGCGCCCACCAGGGAGAGCATATACCCATAACCCGCGTCGCCGCCCCCCAACGTCTCCGAGATGAGAATGACCTCCATGGTACCCAGCATGGCGCCCGCAATGGACGCACTAAATGCGGCAGTGAGGATAATGCGCAGGCCGGGATGCCCCGTGGCAAACGTAAAGCCGTCCCGCAGTTCGCTCAGGAATTGGGTGATGGAGCGGCTGTTTAGAGTTGT
>JAHEML010000014.1:0-14047 GCA_024643705.1 Caldilineaceae bacterium
GCCTGCGAACACGACGAAGAGACAGTTGTTCGTTCTCTGGACGAACTCTGGCAGCGGCGCATCGTGCGCGAGCGGGGGGTGAATGGCTACGAATTCAGCCACGACCGCCTGTGCGAGGTGGCCTATGGCGAATTGCCCCCGGCCCGGCGACGGCAAATCCACCGGCGGGTGGCCCAGGCGTTAGAAGCATTGCATCCCGGCGCGTCCGGCGGCGCAGTCAGCGTTCAACTGGCCCATCACTACGAGCAGAGCGGCGCGGTGGAGCAGGCGATTCACTACCTTCAACGGGCCGCGGCCAGCGCGCGGGAAGTCTTTGCCCACCGGGACGCCATCGCCTTTTTGGAGCGGGCGATTGATCTGAGCCATTTACTGCCCGCCGATGCCGCCCTGGAACAAGAGTTGGAGTTGCAGATGGCGCTGTGTAGCGACTGGGGCACTGTCACCAATTATCTGGGTACAGATGCCGAGACAGCCTATAGTCGGGCGTTGAGTCTCTGCCGACAAATTCATTTTACACCCCATCTGTTTACCGTCTATTGGGGGTTGCATGAAGTTGCACTCTACCGGGGAGACCTTCGAGAGAGCTTGGAAATTGCCAGTCATTGTTTGCAGATCGCAAAAGAGTTAGGTGATTCGGGGCTATTAGTGGAAGCTCACCACGCAATGTCAGGGCCCTACTACTTTTTAGGACAATATAGTGAGGCACTAACCCACGTTGAAGCAGGGCTTACGCTTTATGAGCATCCAATACACGAGGCGCTAAGTCGCTATTACGGCTGGCACGATGCGGCTGCATGCGCATTAGAGATCGCATCCCTGACGCTCTGGCAGGTGGGATTTCTGAACCAGTCTGCGCAAAGGCAGCAGGAATTGATCGCCCTGTCGAACCGGTTAGCGCAACCCGAAAATAGCGCCGATGGCTATGGATTTGTGGCTATTATTTATCATTTGATGCGCGCACCGATGCTGGCGCAATCCTATGCGGAGATGACTCTGCGTACAGGCATTGAGCGGGGTATCCCAGGTCTACGTATTATTGGGTCTATCGGTCTGGGTTGGAGTCTTGCTATGCAGGGCAGAGAGACCGAAGGTCTTGGGCTGATTGAGCAGGGCGTCGCCGATGACGAAGCAATGGGCCATCAATTAAGGCGAAGTCAAAACAACGTTATGCTGGCGGAATGCTACTTGGCCGCTGGTCGCCCGAATGCTGCGATCGAAACCCTGGACGAAGGAATCGCCGCCTTTGCCCGCTACCGGGACCTGATCTGTGCGCCGGATTTATGGACACTGAAAGGTGCTGCCCTGTTGGCATTGGGTGTGCCGGACAAAGAAATCGAAGCGTGCTATCAGGCCGCGCTCGCACTTGCCCAGGAGTTGGGGGCGAAAGTCTCAGAACTGCGGGCAGCGGTCCGGCTGGCCCGTTTGCGTCAACACCAAGGGCGAGCGTCGGAAGGGGCACAGTTGTTGCAGGCTGTGTACGGCTGGTTCACCGAAGGCTTCGATACGCCCGACTTGCGCGACGCGAAATGGTTACTCGACGAATTGGCTGGGGTACATTGAGGAGATACCTATGCTCCGCCTGGACTTTCTACTGCGTCGACTTTTCACATCCCTACTGGTCGTCGCCGGTGTCATCACACTCGCCTTCTTCGTGACGCGTATGCTGCCGTCGGACCCGGCGCGCACCTTTGCGGGTATGCGGGCGCGGCCGGAACAGGTGGAAATCATCCGCAGCCGCCTGGGGCTGGACCGCCCACTGCCGGAGCAGTTCCTGCGCTATCTTTCTGGTCTGGCCCAGGGCGACTTCGGCAACTCTCTCGTCACCAAACGCAGCGTGAGCGAAGATTTGGGCATCTTCCTGCCTGCCACGCTCGAATTGATCCTCTGCGGCTTTGGGCTGGCCCTGCTGATTGGCATTCCAGCCGGTCTGCTGGCCGGAGCGTCTGAGCAGAGCGCCTTCGACCGGCTCACCGGGGCAGCCGCGGTGGTAGCGACAGCCGCGCCCGTCTTTGCCCTGGCCCTCCTCACCCAACAAATTTTCTTCAACCAACTCCAGTGGCTGCCCCTCAATGGCCGTCTGGACGCCGAGATCAGCATTGGGCATCCGGTCACGGCCATCAGCGGTTTCCTATTGCTGGACGCTGCTCTCACTGGCAATTGGGTGGCCTGGCGCAATGGAGTGGCCCATCTCATTCTGCCTGCAACCGTCGTGGCCGCCTACCCCCTGGCAATCATTCTGCGCATGACCCGCAACGCGCTGGTCGATGCCCTGGGCCAGCCTCATATGGCCGTGGCCCGGGCCAAAGGGTTGCCGTCGCGCACGCTCTTATTGCGCCACGCCCTGCCCAACGCCATCCTGCCGGTTCTCACACTGGCCGGGCTGACCTTCGCCTACGCCATCACCGGCAGCGTCTTTGTAGAGGTGCTCTTTCGCTGGCCGGGGATTGGCAAATATATGGCCGACGCCATCGTCAGCAAAGACTTTCCGCCCATCCTGGCGGTGACGCTGGTGAGCACCCTTGCCTTTGTGGGCGTCACCTTCTGTGTGGATCTGCTGACCGCGGCCCTGGACCCGCGGGTCAGGCAGGGCCGATGAGCTTCCGTCCGGCCATCTGGCTGAACATTCTCTTCCTGGCTGCCCTGCTGGTGGCGGCCATCGGTGCGCCCTGGCTCACCCCCTACGCCGCAGAGGGCGCGGGTACGCCCAATCTGCCCCACAAACTCCTGCCGCCCTCCTGGGCACATCTATTGGGCACAGACGAAATGGGGCGGGATATGCTGGCCCGCATCCTCTACGGGGCGCGCACCTCTCTGCTTCTGGCCGGGTTGGTCATCGGTGGAAGTGTGACCCTGGGCGTGGCGGTGGGACTGGCGGCTGGCGCGGCGGGCGGCTGGCTGGATGAGTTTGCCATGCGAATCACCGATATTTTTCTGGCTTTTCCGCCCCTGCTCTTTGCCATTCTGCTGGTCTCAGTGCTGGGCGGCGGCTTTGCCAGCGCGGTTCTAGCCCTGGGGTTGGCCTGGTGGCCGCTCTACGCCGTCCTCGTGCGCGGGCAGGTGGTGCGTCTGACTGGGTTGCCTTTTGTAGAAGCGGCCCGCTCGATTGGCGCATCGCCTGCCCGCATCGCCCGCCGCCACCTGCTGCCCAATGCCCTGGGTCCCCTGCTGGTGCAGGCCACTGTGGATGTAGGCGCGGTCATTCTGGTGGCCTCCGGGCTGAGCTTTATCGGACTGGGTCCCCAGCCGCCCGCCGCGGATTGGGGGCTGATGATCAACAGCGGACGGCAATTTGTGCTGAGCGGGAGCTGGTGGGTGGCCGGTTTCCCCAGCCTGGCCATTCTACTCACCGCGCTGGCCTTTGCCACCCTGGGGGATAGTCTGCGCGGGGGACGGAACTAAAATGCGTATCTACCTGCTTGGCGGATTTCGTCTTTTGCTCGACGACGCACCGCTCTCCGCGCTGGAGACACCGCGCCAGCAAGCTCTGCTCGCCTGGCTGCTTCTGCATCGAGACACACCCCAACCCCGCCAACAACTCGCCTTCCTTTTCTGGCCCGACTCCACCGATGCCCAGGCCCAGACTAATTTGCGCCAACTGCTCCACACTCTGCGTCAGCGATTGCCCGACGCAAGCCGCTATCTCTCCATCGACGAGCGGAGTGTGCAATGGCGCGGCGACGCCTCCTATACCCTCGACCTGGTCGATTTTGAAGGAGCATTGGTCTGGGCACAACAGAGCAACGGCCAGGATAAACTATCCGCGCTGGAAGAAGCCGTTGCGCACTATCAGGGCGATCTGCTGCCGGGATTGTATGAGGAGTGGGTGCTGGCCGCACGAGAGCAGTTGAGCCAACGTTTTATGACCGCTCTGGAAACGCTCATCGATCTGTATGAAGACCGGCGGGAACTGAAGCCAGCCATCGCCCACGCCCAGCGCCTGCTGCGCCACGACCCCCTGCACGAGGCAACCTACCGCCAGTTGATGCGCCTGCACGCGCTGGACGGGGACCGGGTGGCCGCGCTGCGCGTCTACCACACCTGCGCCACCCTTCTGGACCGGGAACTCGGTGTACCCCCCAGCGAAACAACCCAGGAGGCCTACGCCCAGCTGATGCAGGCGGCCCGGACCACGGCAGAAACGCCTGTGCCCCAGGCCGCGTTGGGCTGGGGACTGGTCGGGCGACACCGGGAGTGGGTGCAATTGCAACAGGCGTGGCGGGTAACTGCGGGTGGGCAGGCCCACTGCGTCTTTGTGGTTGGCGAGGCGGGCATCGGCAAGAGTCGTCTGGCCGATGAACTTTTAGCCTGGGCCGGGCAACAGGGCATCCCCCACGCCGCCACCCGCTGCTATGCCATGCAGGGCAGCCTGCCCCTGGCCCCGGTCATCGAATGGCTGCGGGGCGAACTCTTCCAGCCCCTCCTGGCCCAACTGCCCGCGGCGGAACGGGACGATCTAGCTCTGCTTTTGCCTGAACTCCGCGGCTCCGGCAGTGGCCCGCCCCTGGCAGATGCGGCGAGTGAGGGCTGGCAGCGGACGCGTCTCTTTGCGGCGCTGGCTCGCGCCATCAAATTCAGCCGGGGTGCGCTGTTGTTGGTAATAGACGATCTGCACTGGTGCGATCCGGAAACCCTGGAATGGCTCTACTTTCTCCTGCAGCACAAAGCCAATTCCGGTCTTCTTTTGATCTGCACCCTGCGGCCAGAAGAGGTAGGAGATGATCATCCGGCCACGCTCTTACGCCTGAAATTACAGAGCAAAGAACAAGTGACAGAGATTGGGCTGCCACCACTGGACGCGGCAGAGACGGCGCTGTTGGCTAATGGGGTGGCCCGGCGTCGAGCCGATCCGATTGCCCTGGGCAAACTATTCCGTGAGACCGAAGGCAATCCCCTTTTTGTAGTAGAAACCGTGCGTATGCAGATGGATGCGGGCGTCGAAAACCAACGCGGACCCGCGTCGCCCAAGCAAGTCGCCGCGCTGTCGCCCAAAGTCCAGGCAACCATCCAAACCCGTCTTCTGCGTCTTTCCAACCCGGCGCGGGAACTGGCAAGTGTGGCAGCGGTGATCGGGCGCGCCTTCGCCTTTGATGTATTGGCCCAAGCCAGCGGCGTAGACCAGGATGGGTTAGTGGGCGCGTTGGACGAATTATGGCAGCGGCGTATTGTGCGGGAGCAGGGCAGGGGCGAATACGACTTCAGCCACGACCGCATCCGGGAAGTAGCCTACGCGCAGATCAGTCGGGCGCGACGCCGCCTGCTACACCGGCGGGTGGCGTTGGCGTTGGAACAGGCACACGCGCCCGCCTTGGCCGACGTCAGCGGTCTGTTGGCCGCCCATTACGAAAAGGCGGGGATGGCGGAGCAGGCGGTGGCGTGGTATTGGCGGGCGGTAGAAAATGGCCGCCAGCGTTTTTCCTCCCACCGGGACGGCCTGGCTTCTCTGCGCAAAGGATTGGCGTTGTTGGCGACTTTACCCCAGACACCCGAACGTCAGAGCCAGCGGCTCTCTTTTCTGCTGGGCCTGGGTTTGACGCTCAATAGTATGGAAGGCCCGATTGGGGATGAGGTGCGCGGGATTTTTGGCGAAGCAGAGCTTCTGAGCCGCCAATTGGGAGAGAAGCAGCAACAGTATGTGGCCCAGCGGGGACAGTGGAGCGGCTTTCTCAACCGCCTTTTGATCCCGCAAGCCCAGGAACAGGCTGTCCGCAATCTGGCGTTGGCGCAAGAGTTGGGCGATCCCCGCGCTCTGCGCGATGCCTATACCAATTGGGGGTTAGCCTCCATCGAAGTGGGCGATTTTGCCCAGGCTGTCGGCTATTTGGAGCTGGCTCTTGCCCAGCAGCCAGCAGAGCATCTACTTTTGCCTGTGGCTGCCGGATTTGAACTGGGCATTGACGCCGCGTTTTTTCGCTCCACTGTTCTCTGTCTGCTGGGCTACACCGAGCAGGCGCAGGGTCAGGCACAGTCAGCATTGCAGGCCGCCCGCGCCCTGGGCGATCCCTTTACGCTGATCCCCGCCCTCTATTTTGCCAGCCAGTTTTTTCAGATTGCGCGGGATATGCCCGCTCTGCGTGCAGCTACGGCAGAAATGGTCGAGTTGGCCGCCAGGTACGAGATTTTCGCCTTTCTCTACGATGGGTCGATTTTGTTGGAATGGGGTGAGGCGCTGCAGACGGGCCAGGTGGCAGCTACGGCTCGCCTGCACGAACACTTGACCAATTACATCAAGACGGACAACTACCAGTTGACCTATTTTTATGGACTGGCTGCTGAAGCCTGTCACGCCGTAGGCCGCCGCAGGGAGGCGCTGACAACAATCGACACCGCCCTGGCACTGGTAGAAAGCAGCGGGGAACGCTTTTGGTGCGCCGAACTCAACCGTCTGCAAGGCGAAATCCGGCTGGCTTTGGGCGAAGAGGAGGTCGAAGTCTGCTTCCAGACAGCACTTGCCATTGCCCGCCAGCAGCAGGCCAAGCTTCTGGAACTGCGCGCTGCACTCAGTTTGGGCCGTCTCTGGCAGGCACAGGGCAAAGGCGAGGAGGCGCGGCAACTGGTCGCCGGGGTCTACGAATGGTTCAGCGAAGGCTTCGAGACACCGGACCTGCGCATTGCCTGGACCTTTTTGAGGCTACCTTGAAAATAGAACGCGGATGACGCAGAAAGCACGGATGGACGCGGCGGCGTCCTTGAGCCTGTCGAAGGGATAAAAATCTGCGTACATCTGTGGTTTCTGCGAAATCTGCGTTCTGCTTTTGCTCCCTCACAGAACGCTGGCATAACGCACCCTGTGTCAGAATGGGTCTATCGTTGCCGGGAGGTAATTACCGGCTTCTGCCCACAGGGCTGCTGCCTAGAGGAGATGCTATGCGCTATCGAACTGCTTTTGTCCACCTGTTTCTGCTTTTGTCTCTCAGTCTGATTCTGCTGGTTGGCTGTGTGCCGATTGCGCCACCGCCACTGCCTGTGGCCGCTGCTGCTCCCGAACGCATCGCCCGCCAGGCCGCCGAGTCCACCACTTTCTCCGATTTGGACCCGGCCTCGGCCTGTGTCACCCAGGGGTGGATTTTAGGCAATGTCTACGAGACGTTGACCCGCTACAATCTGCCGGGGGCCGAACCCTTCATCCTGCCCGGCTTGGCGAAGGAGTGGAGCGTCTCTGCGGATGGCATGACCTGGACTTTTCTGCTACGCCAGGGTGTCAAGTTTCACGACGGGACAGATTTCAACGCCGAAGCTGTCAAATTCACCGTCGAACGCAATCAGACGCTTAACCAATGCAGCGCCTATATCTACAGCCCCGTGACAGCCATCGAGACACCGGACGCTCACACGGTAGTCTTCCAGCTTTCCGAGCCAGCGGCGATGGATGCGATTCTGGCCAGTGTCTTCAACGCCTGGATCACCAGCCCATCAGTGGCCGACAAAGACAACGCCTGGTTCTCCGCTGGCAATGACGCGGGCACGGGTCCCTATCGTATGGCTCAGTACGAGCCGGGTCAACGGATGGTTTTGGAGCGCTTCGACGATTACTGGCAGGGCTGGAAGGGAGACGAATTTGATAAGATCGTCTTCGAGCTGATTGGGGATATGACCACGGCCGAGCAAATGTTGCGGGCAGGCCAACTGGATTTTGCCACCAGCCGGGCGCTGTCGCCGGAACAGATGCTCAGCCTGGATGGAGAGGAATCTCTCCGTCTGATTGCCACTGTGGGCTACGGCAACTGGTATGTCTTTCTGGACCATCGCCGCGCGCCCACCGACAACCCGCTTGTACGCCAGGCGCTGGCCTATAGCTTCCCGTATGATGCGGTGCTTGCCAACACCAATCTGGGCAAAGGGAGCCGATCCCACGGGGTGGTACCGGTGACGGTGTGGGGACATGACCCGGAACCATTGCCCTACACTCTCGATCTCGACAAAGCCCGGTCACTGTTGACAGAAGCGGGGTATGCGGACGGCTTTGCCTTTTCTATGGGTTTCGACCCGGAAGAGAGACCGATGGCCGAACTGTGGCAGGCTGAGCTTGCCAAAATCGGTGTCACGCTTACCCTGGCCCAGGCGGACTTTATGACACGCTAGGAGACGGCGATGGTCAGCGACTCGCCCAGCGCGCCCGAGGCCAATACGATCTTCTGGGGACCGGATGTGATCGGCCCGTACACCTACCTGGCTCCCTTCAATATGGAGGTACTACCCGACTGGAACTTCTCCCGCTACAACGATCCGGCCTTCAACGCCCTGATCAATGAAGCCAATCTGCTGACAGTCACCGACAAGACGGCGGCGATTGATAAATTCGTAGCCGCTCAACGAATGTTGCGCGACGATGCGGCGGCCATCTACATTATGGACAAACCCGACCTCGCTGTCATTGCCAGGGATCTGACAGGCTATGTGCCCAATCCGGCCTACGGCTTCACCATCCCCTGGTATGAGGTGAGACGGTAGAAAGCTGCGGGAACGTATGGTCAGGTATTGGCTCTTACGTCTGTTCCCGATTCCTTCACTCGCGCGGAGCTACAAAGTCCTACTCTCTGGGTCTTCTAATCTTCTCTGTACGCTTGAGATTGGGAGACCCGGAGAGCGCATAGCCACTATCAATGCCCCTCCGCCTCGAAAGTGCGCAGGAAGTTCACCACCTCCCAACGCTGTTCCTCTCTGAGAATCGACTCCCAGGCCACCATTGCCGTGCCTTCTCGCCCGTGGGTGATGACGTGAAAGAGCGCGCCGTCGGGTAACTCTTGAACGTGGGCCGCGTGGAAATCCGCTGGTTTAGGGTTCAGTCCTGCTGCAGCAGGACCATCCCCTTCACCCTCTGGCCCGTGACAAGCCGCGCAATATTGGGCATACGTGGCCTGGCCTGCCGCCACCGAAGCGTCGGATACCGGCACAGGATTCTGCATCGATGCTGCCTCCTCTGGGATGCCATGGGCTGCCGCGCTGTGGTCATCGGATGTCATACCGTCACCGCCTTCTTTGTGTTCCGCGTCCTGCATATGGCCTTCCATTCCCGCCATGCGCGAATGATCACCCTCCATACCTGCCATTGACCCCCCGGCGCATGCGGCCAGAACAGCGGCAAGCAGCAATACCCCAATTCCCATCCCAAAGCGATTCATCTATTTTCTCCTCTATGTATTGATCAAAAGAGTATTGATCAAAAGAGTACTGATCAAACGTGTATTGATCAAACGATCAGCGAGAACCCCGTGCCTGGGATTCTCGTTCACGCTGGCCCCAGAAAGTTTTGATGTATTCCAGCACGTCAATCCTTTCTTCCTCGGTCAAAATGTCCCCGTAGGCAGGCATTGTGCTGTTGGGCAGGCTGCCTCCTTTAGCAATCACTTCCAGCAGCACCGAATCCGGGTGGTGCCAGGTGTGACCACTGCTATCGTGGGGTGGCGCAGGATACACGCCATTGACCGGCACGCGCCAATTAGGTTGGCCCTCCCCTTTGATGCCGTGACAGGCAGCGCAGTTGGCGTCGTATATCTGCCTGCCGGTTGCCAATTGTTCCGGTTCAGGCTGGCTATCGGACGTGCCAGAACCGCACCCGCCCAGCAAAGCGAAAACGAGCAAAGAGAGCAGCAAAGGATAAACAAAATGGCTCGTCGAATTTCTCACAGCAGAAACCTCTCTTTGAAAATACCCAGATCAACAGATGAATTCAATATATACCTCATTCTCAGCGAGTCTTTCAAATCGCCCATCTTCCGCCTGCAATTTCTTCACAATTCGTTCACAAATGGCGGCTATACTGGAGCCATAGCCGCAGAATGCTGATGGACAGACCAGATGGCATTCATCTAGATATTTCCCAAAAGGAGGATTCGTATGTCGAGCAGAACAAAGAAAATCGCGACCGCCGTACTGGTTATGACACTGCTACTGATTGGCGTCGTCGGTGCAGCCCAGGCCCAAAGCCCCGATCCGACCAACCCGGACGCCACCCCCAGCCGCCTGCAACAAATGCAAGAACGTCTGGGACCAGAAGGATGGGCGCAGATGATCCAGCGGATGACCCAACGCCACGGCGCAGAGGAAGCCGGGAAGATGCTCCAACGCATGGCAAGCGAGGATTGTGATGGCGAAGGACACGCCGGAATGATGGGTATGGGCGGGCACTCCGGTGGAATGATGGGGCGTGCCAGCAGGATGTTGAACGGATTCCAGGAGGGGGCAGGCAGAATGATGGGCAGTTGGCACTAAATTCATCAGGATTTCCAATGTCCCATAAACCAATGAACCAATCAACGCCTGTTGATTGGTTCATTGGTTTACCAACTTTCTTCCTGTCCGTATAAAATATGTCTATGAATCAGACAATCGTTGTAATCGAAGATGACGCACAAATCCGCCGGGTGGTGGAGGGCTATTTGCAGCAGGCTGGCTACCGAGTCTTCGCCGCGGCTGACGGCGTAACCGGTCTCGCCCTGGTACGTAGGGAACGGCCTGCTCTACTGGTGCTCGACCTGATGCTGCCGGGGCTGGATGGCTGGGAGATCACCCGGCGCTTGCGCTCTGGAGACGATCCGGCGTTGGTTGGATTGTATATTGTGATGCTCACCGCAAGGATAGAGGAGACGGATCGAGTTGTAGGCCTGGAGATGGGTGCCGATGATTATGTGACGAAACCTTTCAGCCCACGAGAATTAGTGGCCCGGGTACGCGCAGCCCTGCGTCGCCTGGATAATGTACCCCAGACTGAAAATGCTCAGATTCTGCGGACAGGCCCCTTGCGCCTGGACCCAGTTTACTACACCCTCACCTTAGATGGCGCACCCATAGAGTTGACCACCACCGAATTCGACTTGCTGGCCCACTTTATGCGCCACCCCGGACGCCCCTTCACCCGCAGCGAATTGCTGGATATTTCCCTGGACGACGCGCTAGGCGATGTCTCGGCCTACGAACGCACGATTGATGTCCACATGAAGAACATCCGCCGCAAGCTGGGCGACGGTGGGCGCAAGAGCCGCTTCATTGAGACCGTACACGGCATGGGCTACCGCTTTTTGCCCCAACCAGATGCGGAAGCAGCCCAATGAACCAACGGCTGTGGGTCAAATTGCTGGGCGCGTTTACGCTGATTATTGTGCTGGGCGTAGCGACAACCGTCCTGCTCACCCGCCAGGGCACAGCCACCCGTTTTTCCCACTTTATGGCGAACGATCAGATGTTTCAACCAGAACATTTGCAAACAGATTTGGTCGCTTATTACCAGCAGAATGGCGGTTGGCAGGGCATCGGGACTATCTTTCCCCAGGTGGTGCGCCACGCATCCAGCGGCGGAATGATGAGCGGGATGATGGGCCACGCAATGGGAATGTATGATAGCCAGATTGTGCTGTTGGATGAGAACAGTCAGGCAGTGGCGCGGATAGGGAGCCGGGCAGCAGGCAGCCGGGCAGCAGATCAACAGGGAGAGAACACCACCGGCCTGACAGGACACCCCTGGCCTATCCAGGTGGATGGACGACAGGTGGGCGTGTTGCTCATCGACGGAGAGCTGATGACCGATGTGGACAGCAGCGGAAATACCCTGCTCTCCGGTGTGACCCGGGCAGCACTGATTGCCGGACTGTTGGCCGGGTTGGTGGCCTTTGCATTGGCGATTGTGCTGGTACGTCAGATCACACACCCGCTGACGGAACTGAACGACGCCTCCCAGCGCATTGCCCAGGGAGACCTGACCGCCCGCGTCCCACAGGAAGGCACGGACGAACTGGGCCAGTTAGGCGGCGCGTTCAACCGGATGGCCTCCGCACTGGAAACCCAGGAAACTCTGCGCCGCCATCTGATGGCCGATGTGGCCCACGAACTGCGCACGCCGCTGACTGCTATTCAGGGCACTGTCGAAGCATTGCAGGATGGTATTTTTCCACTCACGCCGGATAGCCTGACACCGATCCATGAAGAAACGCTGCTGCTGAACCGCCTGGTGGAGGATCTGCACGCCCTGGCCCAAGCCGAAGCTGGGCGGCTCTCGTTGAATTTGGCAGATCTGGATATGAGTGAACTGACGGAGAAAATTGTCACTGGCCTGCTACCTGTTGCCCAACAGACGGGTATCCATTTATCGTGGCAGGTGACGACGCCTCCAACGACTCTGCCCGGTGATGCCCAACGCATCGGTCAGGTGTTGACGAATCTGCTTTCCAATGCCTTGCGCCACACACCAGCCGGGGGCAAAATCGAAGTAACTGTCAAGCATCAGACAGGGGGTCTACTGCTCTCTGTTCAGGACAGCGGCCCCGGCATTGCCGCCGCCGATCTGCCCCATATTTTCGACCGTTTCTACCGGGGCGACCGCTCTCGCAGCAGGGAGACGGGGGGCAGCGGCCTGGGGCTAACCATTGCCCGCCAATTGGTCGAGGCCCACGGTGGGCGCATCTGGGTGGAGAGTCCGCCGCCGGGGCAAGAAAAAGGCAGCGTCTTTCATGTATTGCTCCCTGGGAGTGAAAACGTGAGGTCCGGGCGTGAGGTGTGAACTCACACGCCCGGACCTCACGTTTCGTTTGTCCGCCACACGCCGATTCCTACGCTCTCCGCAAACCCCACCAGACAGTCGCCGTTTCCCCAGCAAAACCTGCCAAAAGAGCAGCCACACCCAGGGTTGCGCCGTGCAGACCCGCTAACGGCATCAGAATCAACGCCAGCAGGATAGCGACAAGGCGCATAGGGCCGCTTGGGGCCATCACCCGGGTCCGCCGTTTCCAAAAGGCCAGCCCATGCAACCAGGCCCGCAATGCCACCACGGGCGAAAAGGCCACAAAAATTTGCAGGGGCACATAACAGGCCGCCGCAAAAGCAGGGTCCACCCCAATCAACCCCACCAACAGCAGATCCCGCACAGGTGTCCAAAAGAGCGTCAGGCTAATGCTGACCGAAAGCAGGCCGCAGAGAATCATAAACCGGCGCACAATCAGCAGCTCCAGGTCTTCGCTATGGAAGGCAGCGGGCAGATTCTTCATCTCGTTCTGCCAGCGGAAAGGCCACTGGCCCAGACTGTAAACGACGGCCAGCACAGCCAGGGCCAGCGCGCCGTCACTTTGCCGGGCAATAAACAGATTGATGAGTGGGCGGCTGAATTCCTGCACCAGCATGGTCAGGGCCAGGGGCCAGACAAAGCTGATAATCTCCCGGTAGCGCAACGCGCCACTTGTCGGCTCTGCCGCCCAACCCACATAGCGACGAAAACCCACAGCCAGCACCGACCATTCGGTGATCGCCATCCCCAGCGCAGCTATGACCGGCAGCCAAATGGGCCGCGCCCGGATGGCCTCTACAGGCAACAAAGCGAAGACGATCCCAATACCTACGGCGATGCTTGTCCCCGTTGCGTAGCTGATGAACGCCGTACGTTTGACCCGAATCAATTGCCCAGCCATCAACCAAGTTGTGCCGCGGATGGGAATGATGGGAAGGCTCCAGAGCAAGACCGTGCGTACCCGATCGCCCAGACTGGCGTCGATGCCGTGGAGATCGTCCACAATCCACCGCCCAAACGGTGTCAGCGCAAGGCTGACCTGGAGAACGATCAGCAACAGCGCACCGACCAACACAAAACGGAGTATCTTGCCAAAGTCCTGCCGGTTGCTTGCCAACACCAGGCTCATCTGTGCGGTTTGGGCCAAGGGTGCAAGCAGCAGCAAGACCAGCCCCCAAGCCAGCCCATAGGCGGCCAGGGTGTGGGTGGCATCGGGCAGACGGGCCATGCCCGCGTTGAGAAACTGGCCCCCGAATTCCTGAATGACGATTGTGAGCACAAGTGGCAGGAGGAAGCGGCTAAGGCGGAGGTACATTTGAACTCGGAGTGGAGAATGCGGAATGCAGAATTGGGTGGTTCGACGCGCTGAGATTCGTCGTTTGGGCAGACAAACTTTGGGTAGACGTAACTACCTACCCCCACCTAGCCTCCCCCAGATTACGGGGGAGTCGCTCCAGTTCCCTCCCCAAAATGGGGAGGGTTAGGGTGGGGTTGCTTGGTAGTCACAGGCAGAAAACTTTATGTAAACTAACGTAGTGTGTGGTACGCGCACCAATC
>JAHEML010000014.1:14057-14645 GCA_024643705.1 Caldilineaceae bacterium
ATACGCACCACCTTTACATCTTCCCCGCCCGCACCAGCAACGCCCGCGCCGCCCGGTTGTGGGCATCGGTCAGGGCATGCGGATCGACAGAAAGCGGCACGCCGTCTTTTACCAGCAGCCGCCCGTTGACAATCGCAAAATCCACGGGTTGGGGCTGGCAAAAGACGAGCGCTGCCACGGGATCGTGCAACGCGCCACCCGCATAGGTGATCGCGTTCAAGTCAAAGGCGACAATGTCCGCGGCCATGCCAGGGGCCAAGCTGCCGATGTCGTGCCGGCCCAACACAGCCGCGCCACCCAGGGTGGCAATTTCCAGAGCTTCGCGTGCGGTCATGGCCTGGGGATTGCCCAGCACCCGTTGCAGGAGCAGGCACTGGCGCACCTCGGCCAGCAGATGACTGCCGTCGTTGGATGCGCTGCCATCCACACCCAGGCCAACCGGCACACCCGCGTCGCGCATGGCTCGCACAGGGGCAATGCCGCTGGCAAGACGCATATTGCTGGTGGGACAGTGGGCTATGCCCGTGTGGGTTTCGGCAAAATTCTCGATCTCCGGCTGGTTCAGATGCACACAATGGGCGTGCCAGA
>JAHEML010000015.1 GCA_024643705.1 Caldilineaceae bacterium
GATATCCAGGTCTTCGATGCGCCGCCCACCCTGTCCATGCAAAATGTAGTGGTGAACGAAGGCGCGGGGTGGGTATCTTTACCGTTGCCCTCAACGCTGCCCAACCGGACAAAGATGTGACGGTGAATTATCATACGGCCAATGGCACAGCCGGGGCAGGCCAGGATTACACGGCCATGAGTGGTCAAGTCACCATCGGAGCCACACTGACGACCACCACCATCAGCATTCCCATTCTGGAGGATGGGGAGATCGAGGCCAACCAGACTTTTGCCGTGATTCTGAGCGACGCAGTGAACGCTGTTATTGGTGACACAGTGGCCCTGGGCACGATTATCGACAACGATGGGGCCACGGCAACGCCCACCCCAACCAGCACGCCGACCCGAACGCCCACCAGCACACCTGTGACACCCGGTGCTTCAACTCATACGCCAACTCCGACCCGCACACCTACACCGACAAGCACACCGATGCCAGGTGACATCGACATCTATCTGCCTGTGGTCGAAGGGAATTAGGTTCACTGAATAATTGAACTTCGCTGGGTTTCGAGCAAACCCAGCGAAGTTCACCCCAAGTTGGGTGGATGTTTTATCTGCCACCTCTCGGTTTGCCAAACTTGGCGGTTATGGGCCTTCTTGGGCAAAGCCGCCCGACGAAATCCATCCCATCATCACCCCAGAGAAATAGCCAGAGACAGAACCCCCTGCTTCCAGGGGGTTCTCGCTTGTTTCGAATGTTCGGTGTTGACAAAACAAACAAAACAAACCATACTACCAAAATAACTGTTGGTCCGAGAGCATGGTTGACCCGAAATGGGCGGAGTTCGGACGGCAGAAAAAACTTACTTGAACACAAGAATTTCCGATTCTCTCACAAAGGCGGAGCAGTGAACCCACAACAGAAATACGTCGAAGATTTCGGGTTATTCGCCGAACAAGTCGGCCTGCCCCGCATGGCTGGGCGTATTTTAGCCTGGCTGCTGATCTGCGATCCGCCCCACCAAACCATGAACGAATTGGTGGACGCGCTCCAGGCAAGCAAAAGCTCCATCAGCACCACCACCCGCCTGCTCATTACTTTTGGAATGCTGGAACGAGTCAGCTTGCCGGGAGAGCGGCGGGACTACTATCGGCTTGTCCCAAACCTGTGGACATCTGCCATGGAACGTTCGTCCCAGGAGTTCGGGGGGTTCCTCAAAATGGCCGAACGGGGATTGACACTGCTGACCGATGACACAGATGAACGTCGTCAACGGCTGCAAGAGATGCACGATCTCTACACATTCATTGCACGGGAATTTCCACAAATTATGGAACGGTGGCGGGAAGAACGTATTGCGTGATGCGTATTGCGTTATCGTGTAATGACGAGACATGCGCTGCAACATCATTCGTTGTTTCGAACTGTCGCGAAGAGACACGCGTCAAACATTGCTACCTACGAAATACGCAATACGCAATTAACCAGACGTCACAGTCACTTTATGAGGAGTGTTCACCCAATGATCACCGTTTCCAATCTCACCTACACCTACCCTGGCGGCGCAAAGGCTGCGGTACAAGGCATCGACTTTCGGATCGAGAAAGGCGAAATTTTCGGCTTTCTTGGCCCCAGCGGTGCAGGCAAAAGCACCACCCAGAAGATACTCATCAAACTGCTGCGAGGCTACGCCGGCGAGATCACAATCTTTGACAAGCCACTCAACAGTTGGGACGACAGCTACTACGAGCGGGTGGGTGTAGCCTTCGAATTGCCCAACCACTATCAAAAACTGACCGGGCTGGAAAATCTGAATCTCTTTCGCTCGTTCTACAGTGGCCCCACCCTGGATCCCATGGAATTGATGGAAACCGTGGGGCTGAAAGAGGATGCCAACCTGCGTGTGGGCAACTACTCCAAAGGGATGCAGATGCGGCTGAATTTTGTGCGCGCCCTGCTCCACCAGCCTGAATTGCTCTTTCTGGATGAACCCACCACCGGCCTGGACCCGGTGAACGGGCGCAACGTGAAGGACATTATCCGGGCACAGAAGGCGGCTGGGCGCACGGTCTTTCTCACCACCCACGACATGTACGTGGCCGACGATCTGTGCGACAGGGTGGCCTTTATCGTCGATGGCAAGATCACCCTGATCGACTCGCCCCGCAACCTGAAACTGCGCTATGGCAAACGGGCCGTGCGTGTGGAATATCACGCAGATGGCCCCGCAGAAAATGGGACCACTAAAAACGGAGCTATTGAAAATGGGCGCATCCAGAAGGCCGACTTTCCCATCGATGGCCTGGCGGACAACGCCGATTTTATCGCCACCCTGCGAGACAAACAGATCGAGACCATCCACACCCAGGAAGCAACCCTAGAAGATATCTTTGTGGAGACAACAGGAAGGAGGCTGGCATGAACAGGTTGTTCTCTGCCATGCGCTGGGAAGTGCTGAACCAGTTCCGCCAGAACATTTTCTACGCGGCCATTTTTGTGGCAGTTCTCTGGTCGGTGGTGCTGTTTCAGATTCCCGATACGGCTATTGCGCCGGTGCTGGTCTCGATTCTCTTCCTCGACCTCTCCATCTTCGGCTTCTTTTTCATGGCCGCGCTCTACTATCTGGAGAAGGGCGACCGGGTACTGGAAGGGCTGGTTGTCACTCCCCTGCGGGTGATCGAATATCTGACCGCAAAAATTTCGGTTCTGACTCTTCTTTCTGTGCTTGTTGGCGCGGCGGTGACGCTGACTGTCTATAGCCCGTTCATCAACTGGGGGCTGTATGTGCTGGCAGTCATCGGCATGTCGGTGCCCGTTTCGTTGCTAGGCTTTGTGCTGGCCGCGCGCTACAACGGGATCAACGAATTTCTTGTGCCAGGCGTCTTTTTCCTGGTGATCATGCAGTTGCCCCTGCTTGGCTACCTGGGCATTTGGGACAACCCATTACTTTACCTTGTGCCCAGCCAGCCAGGAATGATCCTGCTGGAGGCGGCTTTTGCGTCTGTGCCTCTGTGGAAGCTGGCCTATGCTCTGGTCTACCTGGCATTGCTGGTCGTTGTCAGTTGGCGTTGGGCCGAGCAAACATTTGTGCGGGTGATCGCCCGGCAGGTGGGGAATGGGTAATGGGTGCTGTGTAGAAAATTGACAATACTGGAGTATCGGCACGCAATACGAACTACCCAATACACAGCACGGCTTTCAGGCAATTTTCCGATGACCGAGAAAGGATATCCTCTTCCCATGAGCGCTATGACCACACTCTCCCGGGGTGATATTGTCAACATCCGCCGGGACTCGATGATGCAGTTTCTGCTCTTCTACCCGCTGATTCTGGGGCTGATCATGCGTTGGCTGATCCCGTGGGTGGCCACGGGGCTGATGGACACCTTCGATATTACGCCCTATTACCTCTTCCTCGCCAGCTTCTTCGGGCTGATCATCATGCCCGATTTGGCAGGGAGCCTGGTGGGGCTGCTGCTGCTGGACGAACGTGATGAAAAGACCCTGACCGCACTGCTTGTGACACCCATGCCCATCACCACCTACGTGGTCTACCGGATCATCACCCCCACACTGATCAGCTTTGTGGGTATTCTGGTGCTGGTCCCGTTGATCGGCATCGAGGTTCCACCCTTGGGTTCGCTGGTTGTACTTGCCCTCTCGGCTTCTCTGGGCGCGCCCATCTTCACCCTGTTGCTGGCTTCGCTTGCCAAAAACAAAGTGGAGGGCATCGCCATTATGAAAGGCATGGGCGTGCTACTCCTGGCCCCCATGATCGCCTGGTTTGTGCCAGAGCCGTGGCAATGGCTGCTGGGAATCTTTCCCACTTTCTGGTCGGCCAAAGCCTATTGGCTGGCCGTGGCCGGGGAATCCTATTTGTGGGTGGCGGCGGTGGGTGCTGTCTATGCAGTGGGGGTTGTGTGGCTATTGCTGCGACGGTTCCGGCAGGGCATCTATCAGTAGATGCAGGCTCGGCAAACGCAGGATTGGTGCGAGGGTGAATGGGTCCGGCTTTGCGGCAGAAAGCCGGACTTTTTACGTCTACACGGCTGGTATCTCATCCCACGGATTCAGCAGAGCAAGCCCAGTATTGACGAAATCAGACGTGTTTCGGGTCACCAAGGTCAACTTGTAGTGTTGGGCTGTCGCCGCCATCAGCCCATCCATCACAGGCATCTTCTTGCCCTGGCCGATCAACCGCGCGGTCAACACACCCCACTCGACCATCACGGCGACATCGACGGGCAAAATTTTGTCGGCATAGGCGACCAGCAGAGATTGATTGAGCCAGACATCCAAGTCGTTCTTGCGCCCAGAATCGGGCAGTCGGCTGATGCCCTGTTGAAGCTCGCCGATGGAAATGGCACTCAGAAAAAGATCGTCTGTCGCATGTTCACGCAGCCACTCGACAACAGAAAGGGCTGGTTGACTGTTGGCAAATTCGGATATCACATTTGTGTCCAGCAGATACATCACAGCACGACCTCACGCCCAAAATCCGTATCATCTCGCTCCAATATCAATCCGCTACCAGCCAGGGGCGAATTGAGCAGGAGATCGAGCAACGTCTGTTTTGGCTCTATCACCGAGCGGTATTCTTTCATGGATAGAACGACCACAACATCTTCACCATGACGAGTGACAACTTGGGGACCTTCGGCCAGGGCCAAATTGACGAGTTGGCTGAATTTGCTTTTCGCTTCCTGTAATTGCCAGATCATACATTCCCCCTCGACTCCAGCCACCCACATGCGGCGACATTGATAGTGATGAAACTGAAACACAGATTGCACAGATTTTGTTTTTACCCGCGGCAATCTGCCAAATCAGCGTCGTCCGCGTCCCATTTTACTACAGACTAGTCTGACTAGACTATAGGACATACCCCTAATCAAGTCAAGATTGTCTGTTGGCTTTCTAACGACTCCTCGTTTTCGTGGTAGAATAGAGCGCGATAGAAGAGAAAATAGCATGTCGCCCAAAAACTCAAGCCGAAGGGGGGAGAACACGCCCTGTTTTGACACGATTCGGCTTTGGACGATTCCGGCCTTGAAACAAGAAGGATAGACGAATGATAAAACGACTCTACAATGCCATTGTCGGTGATCCCAACGACAAAGAGATCAAACGGCTGCAACCGATTGTGGAACAGATCAACGAATTGGAAGCAGAATTCGACGGCAAAAGCAACGACGAACTGCGCGCCATGACCAACGAATTCAAGCAGGAGATTGCAGAAGCCACCAAAGAAGTGCGCGCCCTGCTGGAACAGGCCGAAGAAGAGTACCAAGCCGTGGCCGGAACCGACGAACAGCGCTTTGCCCGGCTAGAGGTAGAGCGCCTGCGCAAGGAACTGCTCGATCAGGAAAACGACCTGCTGGACGAAATTCTGCCCGAAGCCTTTGCCGCCGTGCGGGCCGCCAGCAAGCGCACCACAGGCATGCGCCACTACGACGTACAGCTTATCGGCGGCATGGTGTTGCACCGGGGCAAAATTGCCGAGATGCGCACGGGTGAAGGCAAAACCCTGGTCGCCACCCTGCCCCTCTACCTCAACGCACTCACCGGACGGGGCGTCCACCTGGTTACCCCCAACGACTATCTCTCCAAAGTGGGCCTGCAACTCATGGGGCCGATCTACCGCCTGCTGGGGCTGAATGCGGCCGTGATCCAAAATAGCGCCGGTAGCCCAGACCTGGGCAGCTTTGTCTACGATCCCGACTACCCTGCCGAGGATGACCGTTTCCAGGCTCTGCGCCCCATCTCTCGCCCCGAAGCGTACCAGGCCGATATTTTGTATGGAACCAACAACGAGTTCGGCTTTGATTATCTGCGCGACAATATGGTGCTGCAGAAAGAACGCCGCTCTCAGCGCGAACTCCACTACGCCATCGTGGATGAAGTGGACAATATCCTCATCGACGAAGCCCGCACCCCGCTGATCATCTCTGGCGAATCCCAAGACAGCAGTGACTATTACAGGCGCTTTGCCGAAATGGTACGCAGTCTACACATCGATGAAGACTACGAAGTCAACGAAAAGGAGCGCACGGCCACCCTGACCGAAGAGGGCATCGCCCGCATCGAAAGCCGTTTGAGCATTGAAAACCTGTACGATGCCGAACATTTCGACATGCTACCCTATCTGGACAACGCGCTGCGGGCCAAAGCGCTCTACTCCAAAGACAGAGACTACATCGTCCGCCAGGACGAAGTAGTGATCGTCGATGAATTTACCGGGCGCATGATGGATGGGCGGCGCTACGGCGAAGGGCTGCACCAAGCCATCGAGGCCAAAGAGGGAGTCAAGGTCAAAAAAGAATCCATGACCCTGGCAACCATCACCTTCCAGAACTTCTTTCGCATGTACGACAAGCTGGCGGGCATGACAGGCACGGCCAAAACCGAAGAAGAAGAATTCCAAAGCATCTACAACCTGGATGTCATCGCCATCCCCACCTACAAACCAGTCATTCGGGATGATCGGGCCGATGTGGTCTACAAGAGCCAAAAATCCAAATTCGACGCGGTGATCCAGGAGATCGAAGAGGCCCACAAGAAACAGCAACCGGTCTTGGTGGGTACGGTCGCCATCGAAACCAGCGAATTAGTCAGCCGAATGCTGGAGCGGCGGGGCATCAAGCACGAGGTGCTCAACGCCAAAAACCACGAACGCGAAGCCACCATCATTGCCCAGGCCGGCCAGCCCGGCGCGGTGACTATTGCCACCAACATGGCCGGTCGTGGCGTCGACATTTTGCTCGGCGGCAACTACGAAGGCATGGCCAGGGATCAGCTTCGCAAAGAGGGTGTAGAACTGACCGAAATCCCCACCCGGGCCTGGGCCGATTGTCTGGATATGCTCAAAAAGGGCGGAGACCCGACCCAGAAATACCAGACCGATTGGGCCAGCGTGCTCAAAGAGAAATACGACGAAACCAAGCGCGATCAGAAGAATGTGATCGCCGCCGGTGGTTTGCACGTTGTGGGCACCGAACGCCACGAAGCCCGGCGCATCGACAACCAGCTCCGTGGCCGCGCTGGCCGCCTGGGAGATCCGGGCAGCAGCCGCTTCTTCCTCAGCCTGGACGATGAACTGGTACGGCGCTTTGGCGGGGATCGCATCACCGGCATTATGGACAGGCTGGGGCTGGAGGACGATATCCCCATCGAAGCAGGGATGATTAGCAAGGCCATCGAAAATGCCCAGACCCGTGTCGAAGGCCACAACTTCGACATCCGCAAACATGTGTTGAAATACGACGAAGTGGTGAACGAGCAGCGGGAGACAATCTACGCCGAACGGCGACGGATTCTGCTGGAACCATCGCTGAAGCTCACCGCCGCCGACATGATCGAGCAGGAAGTCGAACAGGTGGTGAAACAGTTCACTGCCAGCGACCACGCCGAAGAGTGGAATCTGGACGAATTGGTCCAAGCCCTGCGCTCGGTCTTCCCCTTCCCCGATTCCTTCACCCCGGATGAATGGGCGGAATTGAGCGCCGACGAGATCACAGACCGGGCAGTGGAATTAGCCCAGGCTTTCTATGCCCACAAGGAAGAAGAGATCGGCGAAGAAGTGCTGCGGGACGCCGAGCGCCAGGTGATGCTCCACTCGGTGGATCACCGTTGGGTGCGCCACTTGACCGACCTGGATCGGCTGCGAGAGGGGATTGGGCTGCAAGCCATTGCCCAAGTAGACCCGTTGGTGGCCTACAAACGCCAGGCCTACGGGATGTACCAGGAATTGATGGGCGACATTCGCAGCGACATTGTCAAGTCGGTGATGAGCTTGCGGGTGGAAAAACGCGAACCTGTTCTGCAACGCCCCATTGCCGCCAACATCCGCACCAACCGGGATGGCGACGGTGCAGTGCGCCAGCAAACCGTGCGCAAGACAGACAACAAACCCAAACGCAACGACCCCTGCTGGTGTGGCAGCGGCAAAAAGTACAAACAGTGCCACATGCGGGAAGACATGCGCAAGAGCCTGACACCGGCGGGGTAACCGATTCATCCTCCAATAAAAAGAGAGACGTGGCAGGTTTTCAGAAACCTGCCACGTCTGCATCTTGCACATACAATGACACCACACACAGCATCATATACAATGCTACCAACAAACATGTAGATGAGACCGCTTCACGTTGTTCTCGACACCAATGTTCTCTCTTCCGCCATGCGTTCCAGCCATGGTGCTTCTTTTCAAATTTTGCGCCTGCTGGGCCAACAGCTATTTACACTCTCTGTTTCTGTACCGTTGGTGCTAGAATACGAAGCAACTGCTAAGCGTTATTTGGATGATCTGCCCTTTGATGGATTCATGGTCGAAGCAATCATTGATTACATATGTGGAATCGCCCATGCCCAGGATATTCACTTTCGTTGGCGACCAATGTTGCGTGACCCTGTGGACGAAATGGTACTGGAACTCGCGGTCGCCGCTCATTGTGATGCAATCATCACCTTCAACAAACGTGATTTCCAGGGCATTGAACAGTTTGCCATCAGGCTTATGACACCTGCTGAGTTTTTACGCGAGATAGGATTAGCAAGATGAGCACACTAAACCTGCGTCTTCCAGAATCTTTACACGAGAAAGTCCGCTCGCTGGCAAAAGGGGACGGCGTTTCGATCAATCAATTTATCACCCTGGCTGTTTCGGAAAAGGTTGCCACATTGACAACCCTGGACTATATCGCCGAACGCGCTCGCCGCGCGGACCGGGGAAAATTTGACCAAGCCCTTCAACTGATTGAGACCGCCGGCAATGAAACCTTGCCGGAAGACGCTCTGCCCGATGACCTGCGCTGGCTAAAGAGAGCCGCTATCGACGAAATCGTTGCCCAGTCCCTCTCCGCCAACGACTAAGCCGCTTATCCCTCAACCCCTTGGTTGACAACGCGTCGTGGACATTTCCTATCGGATCAGTCGTAAAAAAGAGAGTCGTGGCAAGTTTTTTTAAAAACCTGCCACGACTCTCTTTTTGATCACCCCCGACGCACTGTCACCAGAGCGGTGCGGCTGCGCCACTGCACCCGTTGTTGCAACAGTTGACGCTCCACCAGCGCTTTGACAGCATCGACCTCGGCTGTGCTCAACCGCTCGGCCAGGCGCTGGGCATAGGTAGGCCGGACGCCATCCGGGCGGACCCCATTGGGACGATCTGCCACAGATTCGCCAAACCAACGCGCCACAACCGCCGGCGTCACCTGCAATTCGATCACCGACTCGCTCACAGATTCGCCGATCGTCACCCCAGCATCATCCCCCCACAACTCCGCCAGGGCAATCCCCACAGTCTCCTCATCCCAATTCACCAGATCATCCGTGGGGTCGGCGTAGATGGCCTCCTCGGCGGCCTGAAAGCGCGCTGCCAACTCGTCGCCCAAGGACGAGCAATCCAGTAGGGCATAGATGCGCTGGGTGTGGCGGGGAATGCGCTCGGCCAAAGCCAGCCAACCATCATCGGCCAGCAGCGTCTTCAATTGGGCCAACGCATCGCGCTTGTTTGGCGAGCGCAGCAGTGCATTGCGCCCCACAATCGCATCAAAACGCAGCCCCGGCTCGTGGGCCAACAGCCCCGGCAGATCACCGATCTCGCCTTCCAGCAGGGACGGGCGCTCCATTTCGGGCAAAAAGGCGGCCTGCTCGGCTAGGGCCTGGGAATCGGCAGGGCTGGTGGCAAGGGCGTAGACACCCCCTTCGGGCAGACGACGCACAGCCTCCCATGTTAGCAGACCGCTGCCCGCATTTACGTCGAGCAGCACGCTGTGGCGCTGCAAGGGGCCAGTAGAGAGCAGTTGATCCCGCTGCGCGCCCATTGCCAGCCCTGCGTTGGAGATGGTGCGTTGCAGCCAGCGATCCCTGGCTGTGTCTTGGGGTGAAAAGGTAAGAATCTCCGGCGGCGCGCCCGTCTGCTCCACCATGGCGGCCAGTTGGGCCTCGCGCCGCCGGGTGACCTGGCGCTGCACTCTGGCTTCGTCGCCACTCGCCGAGGGTTGGTAGAAGACCTTGCCCTGCATGGAATCGGGCAGATATTGTTGGGCCACCCAATGTTCCCGGTAGGCGTGGGGATAGAGATAGCCCTCGCCGTGGCCGAAGCCCTCTTTGTCTCGGTTGGCGTCGCGCAAATGGTTGGGCACGTCGCTTTCCGGTTCGGTGCGGATGGCTTCCAACGCGTCGAAGAAGGCCATGGCCGAGTTGGACTTCTCGGCTGTTGCCAGATAGATGGTGGCGTGGGACAAAGGGAAATGACCTTCGGGCAGGCCGATACGGTCGAAAGCGGTGGCACAGGCCATGACCACCTGGATGGCTTGGGGATCGGCCATGCCCACATCTTCGCCAGCAAAGATGATCATGCGCCGAAAGATGAAACGGGGGTCTTCGCCCGCGTAGATCATCTTTGCCAGCCAATAGAGCGCGGCGTCCGGGTCGCTGCCCCGCAGGCTTTTGATATAGGCAGAGATGGTGTCGAAGTGATAGTCGCCCTCTTTGTCATAGAGCACGGCCCGGCGCTGGATCGATTCTTCGGCAATCGCCATGGTGATGCGGATGGCTGGTGGATTGCCTATGGGCGGGGTCGTCTCGGCGGCCAGTTCCAGCGCATTGAGCAATGCCCGCGCGTCCCCATTCGAGACGCCAACCAGGTGCTCCAGGGCGTCGTCGTCGATGGTGACGTGGCGCTTGCCATAGCCCCGCTCTGGGTCGGCCAGGGCGTGGCGGGCGATCTGGCGCAAATGATCTTCGGTCAGAGGTTTAAGCTGAAAGATACGGCTGCGGCTGACCAGGGCTTTATTGACTTCGAAATAAGGATTTTCGGTGGTGGCCCCCACAAAGATCACCGTGCCGTTTTCCACCCAGGGCAGCAGAGCATCTTGCTGGGCTTTGTTAAAACGGTGTACCTCGTCAACAAAGAGAATGGTGCGCTGGCCGTGAAGGGCCATGCGTTCCTGGGCCTCGTCGATAGCAGATCGGATGTCCTTGACCCCGGCCAGCACCGCGTTGAGGGCGATAAAATGGGCAGCGGTTGTGTTAGCGATCACCTGGGCAAGGGTTGTCTTGCCCGTGCCTGGCGGCCCGTAGAAAATCAGGCTGCTGAGTTGATCGGCCTGGATGGCCCGGCGCAACAGACGTCCCGGCCCGACGATGGCTTCCTGACCGACAAAATCGTCCAGCACCCGAGGGCGCATACGCGCAGCCAGGGGAGCGTCGCTTTCCAGCCTCTCTTTGCGGGCTTGCTCGAATAGGTCCATAGCGTTCTCGTGTCGGGCGGGCTGTCAGCCCGCACCACATTAAAAATCGATCTCGGCCAGCACAGGCCGGTGATCCGAAGCCTCGTTGCCTGCTTCTTCCTGCCAGACCTGTACGCTGCGCAAGGCCGGGGTCAAGGATTGACTGAGCAGAATATAGTCGATGCGCAGAGGCACGGCGGCCCGGATGAATGTCCCTTGGCCGACCTGCTGCATGGCACGCATGGCATCTGTGTAGCCTGCTTTTTCGATCTGGGGGATCACTTGCATACCACCTTCTTCCAGCAAGGGGCCAGAGGGCGGGTGCTCTTCCACCAGACGCAGCAGATCGTCCGGGCGGTGGGCAAAGTCCCATGGGGAGACGGCATTGAGATCACCCATGAGCACATGGGGGCGGTTGCGGTCGCGCACCGTCCACGTACGCAAGGCGCGCAGTTGGATCAGCCGGGTATCCTCGTCGGTGTGGTCCAAGTGGGTGACGTAGGCGGTGAAGGTACGGCCATCGGGCAAAAGAACGCGGCCTTCCAGCAGCCCGCGCTGTTCCTTGCCTTCGACGGGCGTCAGATGATGGGCAGCGCTGGCAATAATCGGCCAGCGGCTGAGCAGCCCATTGCCGTAACTCTTTTCGGGCATTTCGTCGGTGGCGGGCCAGCGCAGGCATGGGCCAAAGACCGCGTGCATGTCTAATTCGGCGGTGATGCGATCCAAAAAGGGCGTTCGGCTATACGAACTATCACCATTTGGCTCGGCTAACGAGTGATAGACCTCGTTCAACCCGACCAGATCGGCGCCAGTCTCTCGTATGACATTGGCAACCTGTTGCCAGTTTGGTTGGCCCTGAATTGTTTTCCAACCATGTATGTTAAAGGTCAAGATACGCATCGTTCAAGCCTTTGCCGGTTACACGAAATTACCCACTATTCATCCCCACCTGGGGATAACCGCCCCGACTGGGGATAGTCCTGTGGATAAGTGGGTGCAAAAGTGGATAAATAAGCTGTGAATGAGTTGCGGGGTAGTTTTTCCCCCATTTTCCCCTCTTTCCCCAGATCAACAATCCGCCAAAATCATTCATCCATATCTAGTGTCGAACAGTTGTTCCACCCAGGAACCCCAACATTTCTTCACACATTGTGCCATTGGTTCTACCAACGACACGCACACATTGGTTCACTCGAAACTACTACTTCGAGGGGGGTGCTTTCGACAAACCCCTATATCTAGTGGCCCAAAAAACACCCTACTGGACTTATCCCCATATCCCCAGAGCCTACTAAGTACTATAACAATAACTATATAAATAGATGGATAAAAAGAGTTATCGTTCTGTTGTGGAAGGCACCAAGATTCGTGAGGGATCGAGAAGGGGTAGCGGGTCTGAATATCCACCCCATCCATTGCCGCGGATGTAGGGGTATACGCGAATGGCAAAATGGAGATGGGGCTGGGTGGACACTTTTGTATCGTTGAAACCGATATGCTGGCCCCGCGTCACAATTTGACCCGCTTCGACAGCAAAACCCAACACATGGGCGTAAAGTGATTCGCCCCAGAAATGTTGTATCTTCAAATAGCGACCATATCCACCCGGATCATGGCCTATTTCGATCACGCGACCTTTATCTGTGGCCAGCAACCGGGTGTGATCAGGCAATCCAAAGTCCACCCCATTGTGGCCGCGCAAGGGGACGCCCCCAATCTGAATCTGTTGATACAGGCCCGGGTTTTCGCCCCACAATTGGACAACCCGTCGACGTCCTTCGAATGGGGCCGACAGGTAGATGCTTTCTGGTTCGTAATGACCTCGTTCTATGGCCGTCTTTAAGAAATCGAACGACACAGAAACATTCTCCTGAAAGTGTAAAAAGACCAACCCAACGGTCGTGGACAAATTCGACAGAGACCGACGAAATTAGTATACTCTGCTAGTTGGTGTTCGCCCACTTTGCGGGCAAGACAATTATTTACACGTATGCAGGAGATTGTACATATGCCTATCTATGAATTTGTGTGTAGCCAATGTGGACACGAGTTCGAGAAAATTCTTTCTTTCTCTGCAACTTCCATGCCCGCGTGTGCCAATTGTGGATCGGACAATGTGGAGCGCCAAATGGGACGCCCGGCCATCCACTTCAAGGGTAGCGGATGGTATATCAACGACAGCAAAAAAGGCAACTCGAAAAAGGGCAACAACAACCCTGCCTCGGCTGCGAATGGTGAGAGTAGCGACAGCGGCGGCAGCGTCTCCGACGGGACGAAAGCGGAGAGTGGTGGGACCGAAGGGGCAAGCAGCGAAACTAAGTCTACGGACAGCGGGAGCAAGGGAGAATCTACCAGCAGCGAGACAGGTAGTTCTTCGGTCAAGACCGAAACCGCCTGATTCGGCGCCTTGTTGGCCTACTATTTTGGCCTGATGCCAGCCCTATTTTTTTGCGATTTTGCACCCTTGCACAAAAAGGCAAGGGTGTTTGCTATTGATCAGCCTGGTGTGCGGGTGAGTTCAGAAAGCGAGCAGAACTATGAGTGTACCCCAACGATTCGGTGTCTTGCGCCTTGTGGGAACCATGTTGAAGGTGTTGGCGTGGAGTTGTCTGGTCGGTTCGATCCTGCTGGCTCTGGCCCTCGGCCTGGCTGGCCCCATTCTCAGGCAATCCCTGGGTGATGTCGGTCTACAGCCAGAACTTCTGGCCATGGGGACTGCCGGCGGGCTGGTCGTCGGTGTTTTGTTGATGGTCGTCGGTGTGGTTACATTTCTATCCCTTTTTGCCACGGGCGAGAAAATTTTTCTTCAGCTGGCAATCGAAGAAAACACGCGGATGACAGCCGCTCTCCTTTTACAAGAAGCGGAGAAAAGGGATGGGATGAGTGCTACGCCAGGCATATCTGCGGCCCAACGCACCTATTA
Source organism: Caldilineaceae bacterium (assembly GCA_024643705.1). Lineage (GTDB taxonomy): Bacteria > Chloroflexota > Anaerolineae > Caldilineales > Caldilineaceae > JACQGT01. The sequence goes on from JAHEML010000015.1 coordinate 14,143, forward strand.
CGGCGAAGTGGTGGGATAAGAAAAAGCAGCGGAGCTGTGTCACCGCATGTGGCGGGTACACCTCCGCTGCTTTTTTGTCAGGCTGTTTGCAATTTGTCTGTCACCAACGACGCCAGGAAAGTGCGCTCACGGTCGCCATCAAAAAGGATGGAAATGCGCATCTCGACGCCGTCTCCGTCTATCCCAGTGATGACACCTTGACCAAAATGGGTGTGAGCAATGCGCTGGCCCGTGTCCAGTTTCTTGAATTTGCGCGTAGCCTTTGCACCATTGGCGCTCTGTTGGGCCAGTGTGCTGGCCTGTTGTAGTTCAGTCGAGATGCCCGCCTCCCGGTCTCGCCAACTTTCGGCCAGGGTGGCAATGGTCTGGTCGGGCTTCTGGGAAAGGCTGGTGCGGATTCGAGCGGTCTCTTTCGTCACGTTTGCCAGATCGTTCATGGCCTTCTTTTTGGCTGCCCGTTCTTTGTTGCCCTGGGCCACCACCCGGCTCGCCCGACTG
>JAHEML010000510.1 GCA_024643705.1 Caldilineaceae bacterium
TTGCCGCAGCCCCGACCAGGCCACCCCCCAGGCCATGCGCGCCAGAACAAAGGCCACAATGCCCCATCCCGCGCCGTAGGCGAACGCGGTGAGTGTGCCCAAAATGGCCGATGCGATAAAAGGGATACGAGGTCCGAAGCGCTCAAAGAGTGTGCTTGCCCAGGTATTGGAAACCAGGCGAACGAGGCGGTTGGCACTAAGAAGCAGACCCACCAGCCCCAAAGGAATACCCAACCCTTGCGCGGCCAGGGGCAAGATGCCATACAGCAGAGAATCGCCCTGAATGGACAGGCCCACCACAGAGGCCACCAACAACACCATCCATTCCGGGCGTTCGGGGCGTTTCGTTTCCATAGATTGCATAGTTTGCTGGGTCAAAATGGGTGCCCGCGGTGGGGATGAAGGGGTGAGCGCCCTACACCAGGGGGAAGGTTCGCCGGGATTGAAGGCGACTTGCCCAGTCAAAACAGGTGGCAGTGGCTTCAATCCGCAAGGATTGTAACACAGAGAGAGAAATCGGCAACTGGGTCGCCCACCTGCATCCGTCACCCATGACAAGGCCCGGTGGATAGGGTTAGCCACCGGGCCTTGTTGGTAACTACCAACCCTTTGCCACGAATTCAACGAATTTCACGAATGATTGAGCCAAATTCGTGGCTATTCGTGCAATTCGTGGCGAAAATCCAGTCAGTGGCTTGGTAGTTACCCTTGTTGTTTCTACCGCGGGTCGCGCTCATCACTGGTCGACATGGAGCAGGTCAAGCAAACGCTGCCAAATGGACCCTTGGGAGCCGTCCTGGGCCGATGCAGGTTCAGGCCCGGGATCGGCGGGTTGGGCGGGCTGGGAAGAATCGTCCCCGCCATCGAGCACGATCTGCACAGCGTCGCCATCGATCACCAACACCAGTGCAGGCGAAACCGAGAGCCATTCGGCCACTTGCCTATCCCCAGCCAGGACAAAATAGGCAGGGCTGGCAAAAACGATGGGGCGGGGCGTCATGCTCTCGTCCAGAGCCGTGTCCACCCACAACTCAACAAGGGTGCCATCCGCGGCCTGGACGTTTCCCTGGCGCACGAAACTCTTGCCAGCCACATAACGCACCCGTCGATCCTCTGGCGCGGCTTCGGCATCATTCAGCTGGGTGCGGGCCTGGCTGGCCTGCACCGCGGCCCGACCAGAGGATTCGGCCTGGGCCATACCGACAATCTGATCCTGGCTGGCGCTGTATTGGGCAACCGAGCGGGGTGCAACTGGCTGGGCATTGAAAGTTACGGGCGCATCACCAGCAGATCGACCGGCGACGGCCTGTGGTTCCTCGACCAGATAACTTGTGTAAGGGGTGATGATCCCATATTCCAGGCTCAAATCGACAATCGCCTTGACTGTCTCCGGGTTGGCCCCATTGCGGCGCACCGCGGTGAGCAATGCACCAATCTTGCGGGTGGCCCAGAGCCGAGCCACAGCCGATTCGCCCCCACTGGTTGCCAGAGCCAGGGATGGATAGTCGAAGCGTTGGGTTGCACCGTTGACATCGCCAGTCAACGTCACACTAACCGCACCCCCGTCGGTGTAGCGCCCAACCCAGACCAATTGTCCACCGGCAAAGAGATCGGGCAGGGGGAAGGGATAGCTGTCGCTCACGTCGATGCTGCTGCCATCTGCGTCGGTCAACGTCACAGCAAGCCCGGAAAGCACGGGCGTACTCACACCGGCGTAGAAGCTGCTCACGGCTTCGTCTATCTGCTGGTCTGGCTGAACATAGCTGCTGCGCCCGCCCAGGTCCGCGCTCACTTCGTCCAGCAAATCCGTGTTCACATCGTAGCCCACGCCAAAGGTAAAGAGCCGCAAGGTGCGCCCGACCGGTGCGCTGCGCTGCGCGTTGGCGACAATCTGGGCCGAATTCTCCTCTCCTTGGGTGGGCAGGCCATCGGTAAGAAAGAGAAGATAGGCGGGCCGTGCGCCCGCGTTCGGGTCGTTCAACAGGGCCAAACTTTCCAGCAGCGCCCGGTTGATGTCGGTGGAGCCGGTGGCGCGCAGACGGTCGATCCATTTGTGAGCCGATGCCTGGCTTCCCTTGTCCACTGGTTGCAGATCGCCTTTCCAGCGATCCACCCCCGTGCTGAAGCTGACCAAATTGAAGCGGTCGCCCTGATTTAAGTGATCGACCACAAAGCGGGCCGCGTCCTGGGCCTGTTGAATCTTCGCGCCTTCCATAGAACCGGAGACATCCAGCACCAGCACAATATCCCGCTCGACAACCGCCGCCGACGAGACGTCCACAGCCGGGGCGGCAAGCAGCAGAAAGAAGCCATCCTCGCCCGCAGGTTTGTAGGAAAGCAGATTGACACCGACGACACTTTCGTCGCTGCCCCAGTAGAGGGTGAAATCCCGCTGTTGAGCCGGGTCGGCGGACTCGAAGCCGATGAGCGCGCTGTCGTTGCCCGTGCGTTCGATGGCGACCTGATGGGTGGGGCTGTAGAGGGTGCGCAGCCCTTTTTGATCCACCAGTTCAACATTGACGGCCACGGTGGCGGCGGGCTTGTTTGTTTGGCGGCTGCCCAGAGGCAGGGTGAAGCGATGCAGTCCATTCTCCAGCCAGATAAGCTCCCGATAGGTCAATTCGACCGTGCGGCTGCTGTTGGGGGGAATAGGAAATACGCTGGCCTGGAAGAGGTCTCGCCCCATATATTCGAGCAGAGCCGGGTCTCGCTGCTGGCGCACAATCTCTTCGTAGATGCGCCGGGCATCCTCCTTTTTGAGCAGTTTGCCCTCCAGGACCTGGCCGTCTACGGTCATCTGAAAGTCGCTGATGGCTGCGTCTTCGGGCATGGGGAAGATGAATGCGCCCTCCTGCACCCGATCCGAACCGTTGTGGAAGAGTTGGGTCACCCGCACAGTTGCCACGGGGCCGCTGATGGTTGCGTCGATGGTGTGGCTGTCTACGGTGACGGGGGAAGGGGTCGGAACGGGGTCGGGCCATGGCTCCACCGGTGGCCGGGGGGGGGTAATCGGCGGATCGATGATGCCCTGGGCCGCGGTGGACAAGGCAGCAGTGAGAAGAATAAGCAGTGAGAGAAAAAGTGTGGCGACGGTTCGCCATGAGTTGTGCTGAATGGGCTTCATTTTTGTGGCTCCTGGAACAGTTGCGGTTGCGCTGTTTCCAGGACGAACGCGGGAACGAGGATGTTCCCGCCACGTTGTCAGGTATCGCGAACACATGTTTGTCCCGTTCGATTCAATGGCTGTATACTTCAAAATAAAGTAACTACCTACCCCCACCCAGCCTCCCCCAGACTGGGGGAGGAGCCAATCCAGTTCCCTCCCCATTTTGGGGAGGGTAGGGTGGGGTTGCTTGGTAGTTACAAAAGAAATTGATTCGGGGAATGACAGACAATCTACCGCCCCCCCACCGATTACCTCCACAAATCAGGAACCCCAATGACCAATTTCCTCTATCGCAACGAAAAGACCAGCCAGATCAGCTTCCCCTTGGGCGGCATCGGTACGGGCTGCATTGGGCTGGCGGGCAATGGCCGCCTCATCGACTGGGAGATTTTCAATCGCCCCAACAAAGGCAGCGTCAACGGCTTTTCCCACTTTGCCATCCGCGCCGAACAGGACGGGCAGACCATCGACGCCCGCATCCTCCACGGTGACCTGCACACGCCCTACCAGGGCGAATTGCACGCCGGACGAGGCAGCACCTTTGGCTGGGGACCCCGTCGGGAATACCTGACCGGCCTGCCCCATTTCAACAGCGTAGACTTTCGGGGCGAATTTCCCCTGGCCGAACTGCACTACAACGACGACACCTTTCCCGGCCAGGTACAGTTGCAGGCCTTCAACCCCTTTATTCCCACCA
>JAHEML010000016.1 GCA_024643705.1 Caldilineaceae bacterium
CGAGAATGTCATAGACCTGTCTGCCATCGGGGTCGGCCATGCGGCTGTCGCAGGGCACGATCGTCTCATCCAGCCCGTCCGGTTCGTTGATGGGATCGACGGTGGGGGCCTGGGAGCCGTGGCCGCTGTAGTGGATAAAGACCTGATCCTTGGCTTTGGCCGTCTGTGCCAGCCAGTCGAAGCCAGCCAGAATATTGGCCCGACTGGCGAGCCTGTCCGGGGCCTCGTCTTCCGCTTCGTTTGCGGTGTAAATACGGATATTGTCGTCGGGCAAGTCGAGCTTGGCTTTGATAAATCCGGCCATGACGACCACGTCGTTCACACAGCCGCGCAGGTCGGTCACATTGGGGCTGCGGTAGTTGTCGATGCCGACAAAGAGGGCGTAGAGATGGGGTTGGGTTGGCATGTCAAGCTCCTTTGCTGGGCAGTAGGAAGCGTAACTGAGGAAAGGCACAGCGGCGCGAATGGGCTGCTTGTTTGTCTGATCGGTTTAGTGTACCGAAAATTGAAGAGGGACGCAAGGGCAGGAGTGGCGCCGATATATCGCCTAGTCCCCTGCCAGAGAGAGGATCTCTTGCAAGCGCACTTCGGCCTGGCGGCGGAAGTCGACTACTTCGATGGAGCGGAACAGCCAGACGGCTAGGAGCAGTCCAAGGACTTCCATGCTGAAAACCGCGATGTAGCCTATCAAGGGCGCGCCCGTCAACCAGAGGAAGAAGTCTCGCAGCATCCCGCTGATCACATTGCCGATAGCTTGCCCGGCAAAATTCGCCACACCCCACGCGCCCACATAAAGACCGGCAGCCTGGGGCAGGGTCATATCCAGCATAAAGCTGAGATTACTCACTGTCATTAGGCCACCGCCCAAACCCAACAAGAAGACCGCACCCATAAAGAGGCTGGTTTGGCCCATCCAGCCAGAGACGGAAATAAGGGCAAATGCCACCGCTGCCACAAGTGCGCCGATGTTGGCGCTGCGTTTCTTGCCGATGCGGCGTACCAGGGGCAGGCTGCCCAACAAGGTGATCAGGACGCCTACACCCCAAATGGATGTGAGACGAGAGGTGGCGGCTACGGGCATTTGCATGGCCTCTGCGCCAAAGGGTTCCAGCAGAACATCCTGGGCATGAATACTGATCAACACCAGCACCAAATAGATGAAAAAGCGACGGGCCACCGGGTTGAGCGCAAGCAGGCGCATGGCCTGGGCTGGGCTGTCTGCGCTGTGGCGCACGGGTGTGGTGCGTTGTTCTGAAGACGGTTCCAGCCCGTAACAGCCCAGTAACACAAAAATCACCGAGACCAGCCAGACCGCGCCAAATGCTGTGTAAAGCGCCTGCACCGTGTAGGGATCGACCAGGCGAGAGATGCCCAAGCTGATGAAAATAGTCGAGAGAATCATCGCCGTCCACATCACGCTGACGGCCCGGCTGCGCCCATTCTCGTCGCCCAGATCGGTGACAAGGGAGAGGTAGCTGACCGAGGCCGCGTTGACACCCATTCCCCAGACGGCAAAGGCCACCACCGCAGCCAGCAGACCCGGCCAAAAATCAGCGTCGATCCAATAGGCTGCATGGGCTGTGAAATAGCTGCCAGTGGCGGCCATCAAGCCACCGATCAGAATCCAGGGGGTTCGATATTGGCCCCGGATGGGGTTGCGGTCGGCCCATGCCCCCAAAGGGACTTGCAAAGGCGAGAGCAGATAGGGCAAAGCGACAAGCAAGGAGACGAGCAGGGCAGACATACCCAAATCAGCGATCATCACCCGATTCAAGGTGCTGGTCACTGGAACCACCGTGATGGATACGCCCACATGGACGAGGGAGAGTTGAGCAATACGTCGCCAGTTCATAGGCAAAAGTATAGCATAGTTTTACGTAGATTTACAAAGTTTTAGATAGATGAAAGAAGAATAATAGAGGGTGGTTTTATAGCCAGTCGCGCAGTTCGGTTGAGTCGGAAAGAACCAAATCTGCACCGGCAAAATCCGATTGGGTGGTCAAGCTGTTGGTGATGCCGCAGCGTACCATACTGGACGCCTGGGCAGGGCGCAATTTCCACTCGGTATCGGCCACCATCAGCACCTGGCGTGGCGTCATTTCCAAGGATTTGATTGCCTGTGCCAGGGTTTCGCTGGGCGAAGATGACGCACGCGGATCGTCTTGCGCTACGATCGTGCTGAAGATGGTTGTTGGGAGTCCGCTCTTTTCCAAAAAGCAGTCCACTTCACTACGGGGGCGAACGGTTAGCAATCCCAGTTGATAGGTGTGGCTTAGGTCGCGCAATAGCGTGTTTGCCTCAGGCCGCATCACTAGGCTGGAAACGGGCGGGAAGGCCCGGACTTTGTTGAGAAATCCGGTCATCCGTTCTAAATCGTCATGGAGTTGTATCCAGAGCAAAAGACTGGTCCACCAATAGATCGGCCCCTCCATCTTGATTGACATGCGCTGAAAGGTGCGGCGGCGGGCATCTTTGGGCCAAAAGCGATCTGTCCATTCGAGCCGTTCGGTCAACCGTTCGGCCAGCCCAAAATCTAATGGGCTTAGCACGCCATCGAGATCGAAGATGATCGCTTCGATGCGGTGGCCGGCGATCAGGCCGGGAATGCGGATGTCGCTTTGGCTGGGGTTGCTCTCGAACGGCTCCTGATCGCGCAGTTTGTGCATGACGTAGGTGAGCAGGACGCGGAGGCTGGCAATTGTGGGGGTGATGAGCAGAACCCCTAAAAGTCCAAAGACCAGAGCCGCACCAATAATGCCTGCAAAAGTGACTGCCGGGTGCAGATTCACACGACGTCCCACCAGTCGTGGGATCAGATAAACGCTTTCGATTTGGGTAATAACAATGTAGAGACCCATGACAATCAATGCAAAAACAAGATTGTTCATCGGCATCCATGTAGAACCCTGGGATAGGGCATAGAGTGTGCCAATCGCCCCGCTGATGCCGGGACCCACCGTGGGCAGAAATTCCATCAACGCGGCCAGCAGGGCAAAACCAGCCGCATTAGGCATACCCACAATCCCAAGGGCAAGCCATGTCATTGTGCCCACAACCAATGCCAGCACGAACTGCCCACGCAAAAACGCATACCAAATGGCCGAGAGGTCTTGCCCCAAACGGCGCACATCTTCCCGATAGTCTACCGGCACCCCATTGAGGATGGAACGCTGAAGGCTATGAAAATCCTTGAGTAGCCAAAACCCCAACACAAGCACGTACAGTGTGCTAAGGACAGTGGTTGTCAGGCTGAGGGCAAAGCCCAGAGCGCCTGCTGCCGCGGGAGAAATCACATCCTGGATCAGTGTGCCCACCTGTTGCAGCAGGCTGTCAAAGCTGATTTGGAAACCGCCGAACTGAAAGATCGGGCCGAGTGTGGTTGTCTGCAGATCGTTGACAAGTGTACCCAGAGCTGTGCTGAGAGATTGTAATGAGTCGATCAGTCGCGGCAAAAAGGCGACGGGGGTGATAATTAGCAGCAGAATGAGAAAGAGGTAGACCCCGCCAACCGAAGCACCCCGGCTCCACCCTGTGCGTGCTTGCACCCAATTCACTGGCTGATGCAGGATAAAGGTGAGGAGCAGGGCGACGATTGTTGGACGAATCATCGTGCGGAATGTGATCAGAAAGATCACCGCCAGCAGTGCCAGCAGCGAGGTAACGATAATTTTGGTTGTGGAACTCCACCGCTTGGATGTCATCTTTTTGGTATAACCGAGGAAGTTTTGAACACGAATGAGACTGAGTTTTCAGTGTACATCTGTGTGCTGATATTTGATGGAATCATAGATGGGATCAATGTAAAACGGTGAAGCGATTGAGCGGCCAATAGCGCAACCACGCCTTCCCGGTGATCTCACTGCGCTGGATCGGGCCAAACGATCGGCTGTCGTTGCTATTATTGCGGTTGTCGCCCATCACGAAGTACGAATCCGAATCCAGGGTGACGGGACCATAGGTTGTGCCGCCAGGGATCAAGACAAACGATTGATCAATGGTTTCATCGTTGATACGGACGATGCCCCGACGAATTTCAACTTTCTCGCCAGGCAGCCCTATCACTCGTTTGATCAGCAAATCACCCATTTGGGGCATATCCAGGACTACAATGTCACCCCGTTGTGGCTCGTGGATATAGTACGAAACTTTCTCGATCACAAGCCGTTCTGCCGGTTGCAGATTGGGTTGCATGCTCTGGCCGTAGACAACGGTTGCCTGGGCCAGAAACATGTGAATGATCACCGCCAGGACGACAGCCGGTACAACCACCTGTGCGATTTCCTTAAGTAACGCGCCGACCACTTGCGCGGCTGTAGCTTTTGTGGCAGGCTCCGTCGGATTTTGGACCAAAGGCCCCTGATCAAGCTCTGGGGTTGACTCGACATCGGTCTGTTTGATTGGTTCCAGCATGATGATAGCCTTCGCAAATAGCAATCAGGAATCGATCGATTCGGTGATAGTACAACACTACAGCAATACTGTTATTTTCCCCAAAAGGTAAGACGCCAGAGCCGGGGTAAATGGCTCTGGCGTCTTCTAAAATCGGTTATCCAGCAGAAAGGTGGATACCTGTATCAGTCGATGGGACGATGCTCAGTCTTGTCCGATACTAATTTCGACCGCCGCCTCTGCGGCCACCTCGATCATTGCCCCGTCCGCCGCGATCGTTGCCACGACCACCGCGATCTCCACCTCGATCTCCACCTCGATCTCCACCGCGGCTACCGCCCCGATCTCGCTCACGGGCCTCTTCGGCTGTCCAGCCTTCCAACACGGCCTGGCGGCTCAGGCGTACCTTGCCCGATGGGTCCACGTCGATCACCATGGTGGTCAGTTCGTCGCCTACGTTGGCGATTTCTTCCACGTTGTTCACACGATAGTCGGCCAACTGGCTGATATGCACCAACCCATCCACACCGGGCAGCAGGTTGACAAACGCGCCGTAGGCTTCCACCCGCACAACCTGGCCGGTGTAGATTTTGCCCACTTCCACCTCTTCGGTCATCGAGGCGATTTCGTTGCGGGCCTGTTCGGCCAACTCGCCGTTCAGGCCGGAGATGTAGACGGTGCCATCCTCTTCCACGTCGATCTTGACTTGATAGTTTTCCTGCATTCCGCGGATTGTCTTGCCACCGGGGCCGATGATTTTGCCGATCTTCTCTGGGTCGATGTTGACCGTGAGAATCCGGGGGGCATTCGGACTCATCTCTTCCCTGGGTTCTGGTAAAACTTCCAGCATTTTGCCCAGGATAAAGCGCCGCCCGATCCGGGCCTGCTCCAACGCCTGGCGCAGAATGTCAAAATCCAGCCCCTTGATCTTCATGTCCATCTGCAAGGCAGTGATGCCATGCTCGCTGCCAGCCACCTTGAAGTCCATATCGCCCAAGTGGTCTTCCAACCCCTGGATGTCGGTGAGGACCGCATACTGGCCCGAATCCATGTCCTGGACAAGGCCCATAGCAATACCAGCAACGGGCGCATCGATGGGCACGCCTGCGTCCATCAATGCCAGGGTGCTGCCGCAGACCGAAGCCATGCTTGTCGAACCGTTGCTGCTGACAGCTTCGCTGACCAGCCGCAGGGTGTAGGGGAAATCTTCAGGAATCACCACCGCCAACGCCCGCTCGGCCAGCGCGCCATGACCAATTTCCCGGCGCTTGGGTCCACGCAGGGGGTAGGCCTCGCCTGTGCTGTAGGGAGGAAAGTTGTAGTGGTGAAGATAGCGTTTTGTTTCGCCGGGCAGAAGGGTGTCCAACCGTTGTGCATCGCCAGGCGTGCCCAGGGTGGCAATGGTCAACACATGGGTTTCGCCGCGCATAAAGAGACCACTGCCGTGTACCCGGGGGATTTTGCCCACTTGTACGCTGATTGGGCGAATCTCGGTCATGCCACGGCCATCGGGCCGTACCGCATCGTCGAGAATGCGCCGACGGACGGCGTCTTTCACAATCGCATCAAGAACGTCCTTCACGTCGCCAGAATCCACTTCGCCACTGGCAATGCGCTCTTTCAGCGAGTTCATCACCTCGGCACTGGCGGCTGCGATGCGTTCTTTGCGGTCGCCCCGGTCGTCGCTGGTGGCGATGATCTGGCGAATGGTGTCTGTTGCCATCTCCTTGACCAGGCTCTCGGTCTCCTCTTTGGGCAGGAAGACGGTGTACGACTCGAACTTTTCTTTGCCGATCTCATCCCGCATCTGCTTGATGGTCTGGATAACGGGCTGCATGGCTTCGTGGGCCAGCTTCAGAGCGTCCAGCATGACATCTTCGGGCAGCTCGTTGGCCCCTGCTTCCACCATCAGAATGTTATCGTCGGTCCCGGCTACTTGCAGGGCCAGGGTGCTGTTGTCCATCTCGGATTGGGTGGGGTTGACGATCAGCTGGCCGTCTACATATCCGACCGACGCCGCGCCCACTGGGCCGCCCCAGGGGATGTCGCTGATGGCAACGGCCGCCGAGGCTGCGATGATCGCCAGCGGGTCGAACAGATGCTCCCCATCCGAGCTAAGCGCATGGAGAATCACCTGGACATCGTTGCGGAAGCCTTTGGGGAAGAGGGGGCGCAGGGGGCGGTCAACCAGGCGGCAGAGCAGAATGCCCTGTTCGCTGGGGCGGCCTTCGCGCCGGAAGAAGCTGCCCGGAATCCGGCCCGCGGCGTAGAGCTTCTCTTCGAAGTCTACCGTTAACGGGAAGAACCCGATGCCCGGTCGTGTCTCTTTGGACATGGTGGCGGTCGCCATCAACACTGTGTCGCCACAGCGCACTGTCACCGAACCACCTGCCTGTTGAGCCAGGATGCCGGTTTCAATGCTGATCTCTTTGTCACCAAGGCGGGTTGTGTATACCTTGGCTCCGTCAAAAATTTGTAACTCTTGCATAACTACACCTTTCATAGAACTGCTTGATTTTGTGATTGGGCGCGAGTTGCTCAACCACACGTATGGAACGCACGGGGCGCTCACACGCAGGCCGCATGAAGGCAATTGAATGGATTCATACGTCTGAGGGGCGGTTCTGTCGAGGTGCGGAACTGGAGAATGGGTCGAAACGATTCACAGCGAAAACGTTTCGCTTCATTCTCCAATGCCGGACCTCGCGGACGTTGTTACCACAACCGGCCTTCAGTTACGTGCGTGGGTCCTGTGCGAGAAACCCGATTTAGATCTCTACCTTGAAGTTCGGCAAATACCAAACTTCTGTCATAAAAAGAAAACAGGGGCGGTGTCGTGTTTGCATCGACAAACCGCCCCTTGTCTCTTGCCTACCGGCGCAACCCCAGTCGCTGAATCAACTGGCGATAGCGGTTGACATCCTTCCTGGCTAGATAAGCCAGATGTCGCCGCCGTTGCCCAACAAGTTTGAGCAACCCTCGCCGTGACCCTTCGTCGTGGCTGTGGGTGTTCAGGTGGCCGATGAGGGCGTTGATTCGCGTGGTCAGCAGCGCAACCTGAACTTCTGGAGAACCCGTATCTGTCTCGTTGATACGGTATTCTTCGATGACCTGTGTCTTGCCTTCTTTCGTAATGCTCATTGGTACTCCTACGCTCCTATCTTTAGGATATCTGGAATTCGCTCCAGGCGTCGAACCAGAATGATATTCACTCTGATGCTTAGCCAGACCAACGCTGGAATACCAAGGCCAAAGGCCCAGCTAAACAGGTTTACTATAGCACAAATTTGCGAAACCACCAAATCTACTTAATTGTCCACCATACACAAAGCATCAAGAAATACCATGCGGACGAGATTGCGCAGGTCGCAGATTCGGGCTTTTTACTCAACTTTCAATCCATGTTTGCCATTTGTATTCAATGCTGCCAGAATGAACCCTATGGCTGATCTCACTTCCTTGATCAAACGAGAATCCCGGCGGTTGGGTTCCGATCTTTGCCGAATTGTCCCAGTGGCCCAAGCTGCCCACTGGGATTTCTTCCAGCGTTGGTTGGCTTTGGGCCATGCCGGCGAGATGGGTTACCTGGCGCGCAATGGGGATAAACGGGCCAATCCTGCCCTATTGGCCGGAGCGGGCGAGCCGTTTCGTTCGATGATTGTGCTGGGAATAGATTATCACCAGTTCGACCTACCCGTCGCCTGGCGGGACGACCCCAGCCGGGGCATTATTGCCAGCTATGCCTGGGGAGATGATTATCATGAAATCATTCGCCCGCTGCTCTACGAACTGGACGGCTTTATCCGGGGGCAGACAGGGCGTACAACCTTGGGCAAAGGTCTGGTTGATACCGGCCCCGTGTTAGAACGGGATTGGGCCATGCGTGCCGGGTTGGGTTTTACGGGCAAGAATTGTTGCACCATTCATCCAGAGCGAGGCAGTTGGCTCTTTTTGGCGGTTTTATTCGTAACGTAAGAATTGCAACCCGATCCACCTCCGGTGGCTGTCGATCTGCCGCCGGTTTCCGCCCAGGCCGTGGCAGATGGTCTGGGCCGGGGGGATCATCTGGGCACGTGGACGCTTCTGACATCCCCGCCCGATGTTTCCGGCTCTCAGTCTTCCATGACCTGTGGCCGTTGCACCCGCTGTCTGGATGGTTGTCCCACGGACGCTTTTGTCGGCCCTTTTCATTTGGACCCCCAGCGCTGTATCTCCTATTGGACTATCGAATCCCGCCAGCCGATTCCCCGCGCATTGCGCCCGCTTTTTGGTAACCGTATCTTCGGCTGCGACATCTGCCAGGAGGTGTGCCCGTGGAACGCACGTCTGCCGGAGCGCACGCCTCTGCTCGCCTCCTTGTCGGCCCAGGGTGATCGAATTGCACCATCCCTGCTGGAAGGCTTTTCCCCCCAGTCGCCCTATTGGCTGGAGCCATCTGCTTTCAGCGAGCGCTTCCGCGGTTCGCCTATTAAACGGGCCAAGCGGGCTGGGATGCTGCGCAACGTTTGTGTGGCCCTGGGCAACTGGGCTGATCCGTCAGCACTGGCCAGCCTGGCGCTGGCGTTGAATGATGAAGAAGCCCTGGGGCGGGGCCATGCCGCCTGGGCCATTGGGCAGATAGCGCGCCGTCATCGTCTTGAACTGGCGTCTGACCTCTTGCAGACTCGACTTGGGGTTGAAGATGAAGCGTGGGTGGCCGAAGAAATCAGGGCCGCGTTGTTGCTTGCGGGGTTGCAACTTTTTGCGACATAGGCTCGTATTGCTGTTGCCGGGATCGCTTGTCAGATTGCGACTCCATTCAGCGGTGTGCTACAATTTATCCGCTTGGACAGGTTATATTGTGCAAGGGAATCGTTGAACCCTTCACTCGAATACGATTATTTGATGTCTATTATTTGGTGTCTATTTGATAAGGAGAAGTAACATGGATATTGGACGAGCACTCACATTCTTCACCGAAGATGAGCGATGGATCGAAAAGACAGCCATTGGGGTCGGCGTTCTGCTGCTCAGCACCCTGCTGTCGGTTATTCTGGTGGGTTTGGTGGGTTTCTTTATCGTCATGGGTTATGGCATTCGCCTGTTGCAAAATGTGCGCGACGGCGTGAACCCCGTATTGCCCGAATGGGATCAATGGGGCGAAGACCTGAACCGTGGATTCAAACTGTTTGTGGTGCAATTCGTTTGGGCACTGCCAATTGTCCTGATCATTTTGCCGGTGACGATAATTTCTGTGATTGCGGGCAACGCGGGCGGCAGCGACGCCGAAGGTTTCGTCGTTTTGCTGGCCCTGTGTGCGACATGCATCTCCTTTATTGTCGCCATTGCCTACACGCTCATTCAACCAGCGGTGACAATCTTCTTTGCCGAAAACGAAGAGATTAGCGATGGCCTGCAAATTGCCCGCATCTGGGACTGGACACGGGCACACATTGGCGAAGTGGTGATTGTGACGATTGTCTACATCGTCGGCAGCATGATCATCGCCACAGTGGGCAGCATTGCTGGTGTTATTCTCTGTGGCATCGGCCTGATTGCCACGATACCATTGGCGCAACTGGTGACCTACTATCTCCAGTTTCATCTTTACGGCCAATTAGCGGCGGCGGGTACGCGTGGCACTAACAGTTCCATGGATATCCCCAGCCCAATGGATATCCCCAACAGTGACGATGATGACTTCACACCGCCGAAAATCATCGAATAGACGGTGGACGCAGACAAAATTGATAAACAAAAAGCCGCTCAACCAAACTGGTTGAGCGGCTTTTTCGTTTCTTGATTTATCAGAAAGGCGTCTGTTGGCAAACGACTCAACCAGACCCTTCTGCATACTCGGTCACCATGCCTATGGTCACCATGTTTACAAAGAGTTCATGCCAGCGCAAATCATCGGTCAGCTCTGGGTGGAAGGCCGTTGCCAGGATTGGCCCTGCTTGCACAGCCACAGCCACAGATCTCTGGGCATTTTCGGTCAACCGGGCCAGCACCGTCACATCTGCGCCGGTGTCGATGATGGCCGGTGCTCGGATAAAGATGGCATGAACCGGCGGATCGCCCAACTTGGGTACACTTAGTTCAGCCTCAAAGCTGTCGATCTGGCGGCCAAAGTAGTTGCGGCTTACTGTCACGTCCAGCCCGCCGATCAGCGCTTGACCACCCTGTTTTTGCCCCGTTGCCCTGTCCGACAGCAGGATCATACCCGCGCATGTACCCCAGGTGGGTTTGCCTGCTTGCACCCACGCTTTCAATGGCTGTACAAGCCCCCAGCGTTCGGCCACCAGGGCCATGGTTGTGCTCTCGCCCCCAGGGATGATCAGCCCGTCCAGCCCGTCTAGTTCGCTTGGTTTGCGTACCGTGCGGGCAGCCACGCCCACTTTGCCCAGCATGTTGATATGTTCTGCAAATGCGCCTTGCAGGGCAAGGACACCAATCGTCAGCTTTGCCATTATAGCACCCTCGTTAACGACAGGGTGACCGGGCAGAACTATATCCCGTCATCCTATCATCTCATCTCATCTCATCTCTTCTACCATCCCCGGCTGGCGAGTTTTTCGCTGTCGGAGAGGGTTTCGATGTTGATGCCGACCATGGCTTCGCCCAGGTTGGTGCTGATTTCGGCCAGAATCTTGGGGTCGTTGTAGTGGGTGACAGCTTGGACAATGGCATAGGCGCGTTTGGCTGGATCACCGCTCTTGAAGATGCCCGAGCCAACAAAGACGCCATCCACGCCCAATTGCATCATCAGCGCGGCGTCGGCGGGGGTAGCAACACCGCCCGCTGCAAAGTTGACCACCGGCAGGCGACCCAAGCTGGCTGTCTCTTTGACCAGAGCATAGGGTGCGCGAATCTCTTTGGCGAAGGCGAACAGTTCGTCCTCGTCCATTGTTTGCAGGCGGCGGATGTCGCCATAGACGGCCCGGGCGTGGCGCACGGCTTCGACTACATTGCCGGTGCCTGCCTCGCCCTTTGTGCGGATCATGGCTGCACCTTCGCTGATGCGGCGCAGGGCCTCGCCCAGGTTGCGGCAGCCGCAGACAAAGGGGACACCGAATTTGTGTTTGTTGATGTGATGCTCTTCGTCGGCGGGGGTGAGGACTTCGCTCTCGTCGATATAGTCTACGCCCAGGGCTTCGAGAATTTGGGCTTCGACAAAGTGGCCGATGCGGGCCTTTGCCATCACGGGGATAGTAACTGCTTCGATAATGCCTTTGATCATGTCCGGGTCGCTCATGCGCGAGACGCCACCATCGCGACGGATGTCTGCGGGGACCCGCTCCAGGGCCATGACTGCACAAGCGCCAGCCTCTTCGGCAATGCGCGCTTGCTCCGGTGTCACCACGTCCATGATCACGCCGCCCTTTAACATCTGGGCCAAACCAGCTTTGACAGCAAAGGTGCCTTTTTCCATCTGACCATTCTGATGGCCGTTCAATTCTGTGCTCATTCATCTTCTCCTGTTCTATTCGGCAAGACTGGAGCGCCAATTCGACGACCCGGTTGCGCTAAGACGATCAGATCCCGCCCGATTGCTTCTGTGGGGGATTACTCTATTGTAACGAATAGCTGGGTGGAAGATCAATTCTGAATAGGGTCAAAAAACGGTGAGGATTCTTTGGGGTTTCAGGTGGTCAGCCAGATCTGTGTTGGTTGAGCAGTTTAGTGCAGTTTCCATCCGTATCGAAACGGAGTAGGTCGCTCCCTGAATTCCTGTTGATCCACGGCGGGTTTTGCCTAACCTGGTTGATCTGAGAGAAACCTGGACAAATGGCTAGTTGGACGAGATGGAAAACATGATATATTCTTAGTTAGATTTGCTTAGAATTATACATTTTTATAGAGATTTGTAATGGCTAACAAAAATACAAAACGCAGCGCGTCGGAAGTCTATGAACGGATCGTACCCATTACGTTGGGTGTTCTGATTTTCCTTATCGTTTCGCTTGGTTTGATCACTTTTGCGGTTCTTTTTGGTCTTTGGCCCCATTGAACAGCGCTAAACAGTACCGCCCGGTTTTCACAGATTGGAAAGGAATCATGTGATGTCTGTTGAATTGCTTAATGGTGTATTGCCCTTACTCTCTTCTCTTGTCACTTTTGTCTTTGCCGTGATTGTCCTCAAGCGCTGGAGTTTTCGTCGACGGCTCTACCTGCTTTTTTGGGCGATTGGTCTCATTTTCTACGCGATCGGTGGTGCCATGGAAGCCTGGTATGGGCTGGTTGGCTGGAACTCATTGGTCTTCCAGCTCTGGTATCTCTTTGGGGCTGTGTTGGTAGCTGCTTGGTTAGGCCAGGGAACGGTCTTTCTCCTCGCCAAGCGATCCTGGGCCTGGGCGCTCTTTGCCGTGTTGGCTGTTGGTTCGGTCTATGCTGTCTACAAAGTTTTCACCGCCCAACTTGATCCCACGCTAATGGTCGGCAACGAATTGAGCGGTCATGCTATTACCAGTGGTGGGGTGCGGGTGCTGACTCCTTTCTTTAATCTATATGGGCTGGTGATGCTGGTTGGCGGAGCCGTCTGGTCGGCTTGGCTATTTTGGCGCAAGCGGGTGCTTCTGAATCGGGTCACCGGTAATATCCTGATTGCTCTGGGCGCGCTGGCTCCCGGCTTTGGTGGTGCGTTCCAGCGTGCAGGTATGCCCTATACGCTCTATATCGGGGAATTTCTTGGCGCTGTGCTCATGTTCATTGGCTTTCTATATGCTACTCGATCCGAGACAGTACGAAAACCAAGCTCTCCGCAAATATCAGCGCCAGCTTCTGCCTGATTGCTTTACCAGGCTGTCTCTATTCAAGGATGGGGAGCGCTGCCACGGTTTTGCAGAAGTTTGCGGCAGCGCTCCCCACGTATATATTGGGCCGACAGTGTGTCTGGCCGGTCCTTTGTTCTCCTCCGTTCCACTCCTCGAACCTGATTCCAGCAACCTCTACATTGTGCAGTGCAACATGCATGAAACCCAGATTGTATTCTTGTGCAAGTTGTACATTGCGATGGCGAAACCGCGATGTTAGCCTTGTTGTGGGCTACCCCACGGGCCTAAGTAGCGCAGAGGAGCGCTGCATATCGACCCCACAGACGTGCAACTTGATATTGGTGACTGCCCGAATCTGGGGTTGCCGTGTGCGTGCTTTGTCTTGAGCGCATTGCGGCTGCAGGGAGCGGGTCTTCACCCTTTTCAGGAGAGACACAGACACAGAGGAGAGAAAAATGATTGACTCGGGAGATACAGCCTGGATTATTGTTGCCACGGCTCTGGTGTTGGTGATGACCCCAGCACTGGGCTTTTTCTACGGCGGCATGGTGCGCAAGAAAAATATTTTGTCCACGCTCAATTTGAGCTTTATTACCATCGGTCTGATCAGCATTCAGTGGGTGTTGATTGGTTATAGCCTCTCGTTCGGCGAAAGTATTGGCGGGCTGGTCGGTGGCCTGAACCATTTGGGGCTGAGTGGTGTCGGCTTGGAAGCAATGGATGGGTTGACAATCCCTCACCTGCTTTTTGCTGGCTTTCAAATGACTTTTGCCATTATCACGCCGGCTCTCATTACGGGTGCATTTGTCGAACGGATTCGATTCAAGGCTTTCTTGGTCTTCACCCTGCTTTGGGCGACCCTGGTCTACGATCCTGTGGCCCATTGGGTGTGGGGCGGGGGTATTTTCTTCCAGATGGGCGCGTTGGACTTTGCGGGTGGCACGGTTGTTCACATCACCGCTGGCTATTCAGCGCTGGCTTTTGCCATGGCGATCCGCAAGCGTAAGGGTTTTGGCCGTATCACGATTGAGCCTCACAATATCCCTTTTACGGTTCTGGGCGCTGGGTTGCTTTGGATGGGCTGGTTCGGCTTTAATGGAGGGAGCGCACTGGCTGCCAACGGTACCGCTGTGCTGGCGCTTTTTAATACAAACACTGCCGCCGCTGCGGCCGCTGTGGTTTGGATGTTCCTGGCCTGGCGGGATGGCAAGCCCAGTGTGCTGGGTATTGTGACGGGTGCAGTTGTGGGTTTGGTTGCCATCACCCCCGCGGCGGGTTTTGTCACACCGCTTGCCGCGATGCTGATTGGCGCGCTGGCTGCTCCCATCAGCTACTATGCTATTGCTTTCCGCAACAAACGAGGATTTGATGAGAGCCTGGATGTGTGGGCCTGTCATGGGATGGCTGGTACGTGGGGCGCTTTGGCAACCGGTCTATTTGCTACCACTGCGGTCAATGCTGCTGGTGCTGATGGTCTTTTCTACGGCAACC
>JAHEML010000511.1 GCA_024643705.1 Caldilineaceae bacterium
GCGCTGCGAGTCGGTGCAGATGCTGGTTACCTCCCGGCGCTCGTTGCAGATACGGGCCGAGTGGGTCATTGCCTTGTCTGGATTGAGCCACCCTGTCCGCGACAGTGATCCATCGGACGCGGTGGATATGTTCGTTGCTCGCTACGCCCAACAGCAGAGAGACCTACTGTCGCCGGGAGAAGTAGACGCGGTACGATCTCTGTGCCGCCTGGCAAGAGGGCTGCCCCTGGCGATTGAGCTGGCCGCGGCCCTGACGCGGAACACTACGATCTGGGAAATTTCCCAAGCGATGCAGAATGGGTTCGACAAGCTCACCGCGACCATGCTCGATATACCCGCACGTCACCAGAGTTTGCGTATGGTCTTCGACGTTTCGTGGAACAGGCTGACAGACGAATTGCAGAGGATTCTGGCACGGCTGTCGGTCTTTCTGGGCGGTTTTACCGCGAAGGCAGCCCAGGATGTAGTTGGCGCGAAACCGGAGCATTTGTTCGCTTTATGCCACCGTTCGCTGTTGATTCGCAACAACGAGACTGACCGTTACCTTCTTCATCCCGTCATACGCGCCTTTGCCCAGGAGGAACTGGCAACCGACGATATGACATCCCGGCGTCATGCCCACTATTTCTTGGGCTTACTTGTCAACCATACCCAGCCTTTGCAGCAGGATACCCCCCAGCGTTCGGTAGCTGCCGTCGAAGCAGAAATCGATAATGTGCGCCTGGCCTGGCAAACAGCTATTTCACATCGACAAATCGATCTCCTCTCCGCGGGGCTTACAGCGTTCTCCATCTATTACCAATTGCAGGGCCTCGCCCGAGAGGCCGAGGCCACCATGCAAAGCACGGTCGACGGGGCGGTTGGATGGGGCGACCCAGGTATTTGCCTGGCCGTTCGTGCCGGTTTGGAGTTGGCGCGCTTCCAAAATCGGCTGTCGCGCTATCGGCTCACGATCAAGACATTGCACACGGCCCTGCAATGGGCCTCGCAGGTGGATGATGCGTGGGCTGAAGCCATGGGCAATGTCTTCTGGGGCGAGTCTTTATGGCGGATTGGCGAGTATGCGGAAGCCCAAAACCGGCTGCGGCATGCCATGGCCGTAGGGCAAAAGAATAATCATAGCGATATTATGGGTTGGTGCCATCACCATCTCGGCATTATCGACGATATGCAGGGGCGCTACACGAACGCCCAGGAGCACTTGCAGAATGCTAGTGGTATCTGGCGCAGATTGAACAATGCCCAGCTATTGAGCGTAAGCCTAAACAGCGTGGGCCTGGTCTGCCAGCATCAGGGAGACACACCTACGGCCCGGCGCGCCATGGAGGAATCTCTGGCGCTTTGCAACCAGATAGACTACCGTCACCTGCAGGCGATGCTGCTCGGAAATCTGAGTATCCTTTCCATAGAAATGGGCGATTATGCGGATGCTCATCGGTTTCTGCAAGAAGGGCTTGATCTGGCAATTGCCAACGGTAATTTGACGACCCAAGGGGACATTTATGTCAATATGGGCAGAAACTATCGGCTGACCGGCGATTTAGAACAGGCTGTTCAACACCTGGAACGAGGGCTGCAACTTGCCGAATTCATTAGCAACCGCACGACACAGGCCATTGCACTACTTAATTTGGCAGATGTCAGACGCGAGCAGGGAAAAGTGGCTGACACAAAATCCCTCTTGTGGCAAGCATTGGCAATCGCGCGCGAGGACGATCTAAAAAGTGTGCAGTGCGAAGTGTTGATCCGCATGGCCGAACTGTTGGGCAAAGATGCGCGAAAAGAAGCAAAGCAGTACAGCACCGAAGCCGTTTCCCTGGCAGAAACGCTGCGGAATCCGCGGTTGGTGGGGAAGGCCAAGGCAATTGATGGCTATTTGCAAGTCTCGATAGACATTAACCAATAAATATCACCCAATCGTACTCACCCAATCGTGACAAGCTGTACCTCACACCCTCCATTTCTCCCCTCTTTCCAGAAGTTTCGTTGGTGGAAGCGCTTTGGAAGCGCTTTTTTTGTATGATTTGGCATGAACCTTGGCATTCGGCTATGCAAACTGCTGCCGAATCATCCCATCATAACGCTCTACGCGTTTCCAACCCATTCCTCTGGCAACATCTCTCTACATCATTTTTAGGAGGCTCGACACATGCACCGCGTTACACCTGTACTAACCACCCTGATAGCGTTACTGCTTGGGCTGATGGCTATTGTAATCAATACAGGCCCTTCTCTTGCTACCATCAACGACACCACATGGGAATCTATCGGGCCAGAAGGTGGGCCTGCCAACGTTGTGGTGGTTCATCCGACCACATCTTCAACGCTATTTGCTGGAACAAATGCCGGCGTGTTCAAAAGCACGGATGGCGGTACAACCTGGGAGTATGCCAGCAATGGCCTGACATCTTCCAACGTCGAAGACGTGGTGATCAACCCAATCACAACCACAACACTCTACGCGGGAACAGGCCGCGGTGTATTTAAGAGCGTTAACGATGGTGCCAACTGGGTTGCCGTGAATACGGGTTTGGGTAACCCCAATTCGGGAACCAGCCAAATCAATTCGCTTGCCATCAATCCGACTGCACCCGACACCCTCTATGCGGGTACATGGTCGGGGGCGCTGTACAAAACCACCGATGGTGGAGAAACATGGAACGAAGTCTACAACAAAAGTAACACCCAATCTTGGGGCATTGTGGTTGATCCCGCCACCCCAAGCACAATTTACGCCGCCATGTGGGGTTTTGGCATTGACGGCGGTGTGGTGAAAAGCACCGATGGCGGCGCAACCTGGAACCAGATGAATACAGGTTTGGGCAATATCAGCGCCAAAGTTTTGGTGATAGACCCAACCCAGACAGATACTCTCTACGTGAGCCTGAATGGCGAAGGCATTTACAAAACCACTGACTCAGGAGCCAACTGGACTCAGATCAACAGCGGCCTGGGTACGCTTGCGCGCTATGCGACAGCGTTGGCGATTGATCCACAGGCGCCGGACACCCTCTATCTTGGCGCACCCGACGACGGCTTGTACAAAACCAGCGATGGTGGTGCCACTTGGAGCAAGATCGACAATAGCCTCAACAATTCTACGGTGGACTTTGAATACCTGGTTGTTGATCCCACCACATCGGCAACGGTGTACGCTGGGCTGGCCCTGGGTGTACACAAAAGCACAGACAGTGGCGCAACCTGGGCCGCAATGAATAGCGGATTGAACAATATCAGCGTAACCGAGATACAAATTCATCCCAGCATCACCTCGACTCTCTATATCGGGACTTCCGGCAACGGCCTCTACAAGAGTGAAAATAGCGGGGCCACATGGAACCCACTGACCGGTGGATTTGAAAACCCGGCAGCCAGCGATCCCTTTATCACAGCCTTGTCCATCGATCCCATCAGCCAGACAATTTTGTATGCGGCAACCAGCGGCCATGGGATATTCAAAAGTATGGACAGCGGTGACAATTGGGTGGCAGCCAGCAATGGGCTGCCCTTCAACCCCTTTGTTCAGTCCCTGGCCATCGATCCTGTAACCCCATCGACCCTCTATATCGGCGCCAATACCGGTGTATACACAAGCACCAATGCAGGTGACAACTGGAGTTTGGCCAACAATGGGCTACCTACAAATACGTGGGTGTACCAATTGGTCATTGATCCAACCACACCCGGCACGATCTACGCAGGCACAGGCAAGGGCGTCTACAAGAGCACCGACAGCGGCGCATCCTGGACGGAAAAGAACATGGGGTTGTTGTTTGCAACCACGATTTCCGCCCTCGTGATGGATCCGACCGACCCATCGATACTCTATCTCGGCTATTACGCAGGCGTGTACAAGACG
>JAHEML010000512.1 GCA_024643705.1 Caldilineaceae bacterium
GTTTGTAGGGCAAGAAGGGGTCTGCATCACTGCTGCGGCCCTCTGGATGCTTGACTTCGATGGTGGGGATGTCATCCGCATTGGGGATCAGCCACGGCTCCGCGCTGTTGGCGAGAAAGCCCTCGGAGAGAATCATCACCGGGGACATGGAACGGATCGCCATGCGTGCCGCCTGGATGGCAATGTCGAAACAGTCGGACGGGGTGGCCGGAGCCACAATCGCCATGGGGCTTTCGCCGTTGCGCCCGTACATGGCCTGCAACAGATCGCCTTGCTCGGTTTTGGTGGGCTGGCCTGTACTGGGTCCGCCCCGCTGCACATTGATCACAATCATGGGCAGTTCCAGCATCACGCCCAGATTCATGGCCTCGCTTTTCAGGGCGATGCCGGGGCCGCTGGTTCCCGTAACGGCCAGTGCGCCACCAAAGGCCGCACCCAACACCGAACCCATGGCCGCAATCTCATCCTCGGCCTGGAAGGTGCGCACGTCGAAATTGCGCAGGGGAGCCAGCGCGTGCAGGATGTCGCTGGCCGGGGTGATGGGGTATGTGCCGTAGAAAAGGGGTTTGCCCATCTTCTGCGCCGCGGTCACCAATCCCATGGCCATGGCTTCGTTGCCGGTCACTTTGCGGTAGGTGCCTGGGGGCAGGCTGGCTGGGCGCACAATATAACGCTGTTGGAAGGTCTCGGTCGTCTCGCCCAGAAAGTAACCCGTCTGCATGGCCTTGAAGTTGGCTTCAGCGATCTCCGGGGCCTTGGCAAACTTCTTAAAGAGCCAATCCCGGGTCGTTTCCAATGGCCGCTCGAACATCCAAAAAACGATGCCCAGGGCAAAGAAGTTCTGGCAACGATCTTTCTCTTTGTTGCTCAGCCCCTCGAAAGACTCCAACGCGGTCCGGTTCAGGCTGGTCATCGCCACCTTGAAAACCTGATAGCCCTTGAGTGACTCATCTTCCAGCGGGTTGCTTTTGTAACCTGCTTTGGCGAGATTCTGCTTGGTAAAGGCGTCGGTGTTAAGGATGATCGTGCCGGCCCGTTCCAGTTCGGGCAGGCTGGCTTTGAGTGCAGCCGGATTCATGGCGACCAACACTTGGGGTGCGTCGCCGGGGGTTAGCACATCCCGGCTGGAAAAGTGGACCTGAAAACCGGAGACACCGGCCAGGGTTCCCGCGGGGGCGCGGATTTCGGCGGGGAAGTCGGGCATTGTACTGATGTCGTTGCCAAAGACGGCAGATGTGGTCGTAAACTGGGTTCCCGTCAACTGCATACCGTCGCCGGAGTCCCCGGCAAAACGGATGGCGACCGATTCCAGTTCTTCGGCCTGTGGGATGGGATTGCTCATTCAAATTCTCCTCGTGCAACACAAAATGTGATGCGTGAAACGTGATGCCTGAAACGTGATGCGTGAGATGACCGGGCCTGTTCACGCATCACAATCCATGGTGGTGTGGCTGCGTGTCGGTTTACCGCCAATCTCTATTCTCCACTCTCTGCTTCCCAATCTCTGTCGTCTTACCCACCTTCTGCCTTGCGGGGGAAGCGCTCTGGGTCGGGCGGACGGTTCAACACTTCCACGGGGTAGCGCCCGGCCAACCAGTCGATGACCGCCATGTGGGTCATGCTGCCCACAATTTCACCGCTGGCATCCACCACCGGCAGGTTGCGGATGTGGTGCTTGTCCATCAGCCCCAGGGCTGAGGCGGCGGATGTCTCCGGGCCGACGGAAATGGGGTCGGCAGTCATCACCCCGTCGATGGGGCCGTCCAGCACACCCGGCACATCCACCACCTTGCGCAACACGTCCCGCTCGGTGAAGATGCCCGCCAGATGGCGATTTTTCGTCACCAGGCAAACGGTGTTGCGTTCGGCGCGCATCTTGCCCAGCGCGTCGCGCACGCTCGTCCCCGCGGGGACAGCGGTAAAGCCGTTGAGGCGCAGATGGGAGACCCGCTCGCTGCGCAGTTCACTCTCTAAAGTCATACAGGCTCCTTCAATACACATGTACCAAACACGAAAGCGCCTCTGTTAGTCACAATCTCGCCATCCTCACACATTCATAGGGATGGCGAAATGACGGGATAAGCAGGGTGTGCGCTGGCTTAAATTGTGGGGAAACAATAGACTTATTTTACGCCAAGAAATTACTTTTGGACAATTGGGGATTTAGCCTGTTGTATCAACACAGGCCTGCTTTGACGCATACGCGGGCGACCTGCTATCCTGCCCTGTAACGCAAACCGTCAGTTTGCGTTATAACAACAATCCAGAGGAGAAACCCCAATGGCCGCCAACGCCAAAACCGATAGCCCCAAAGACGACGCCAAAAAACCAGACGAACCCAAAGAGGAACGCATCCAGACCAAACACAGCGTCGTCATCGACGGCGTGACGATTGCGTACACGGCCACCGCCGGTACGCTGCTATTGAAGAGCGAAGAGGGCGATGCCAAAGCCTCCATCTTCTACATCGCCTACACCCGGGACGGCGTGAGTGATGTCGAAGCCCGCCCCATCACCTTCTCCTTCAACGGTGGCCCCGGCTCCTCCTCGGTCTGGATGCACTTGGGCATGCTCGGCCCGCGCATTGTGCAGATGGGCGACAATGGCGCAGTGCCCGCGCCCCCCTACAAATTGGTGGACAATCCCTACTCCCTGCTGGACGTGACCGATCTGGTCTTTATCGATCCGGTCAGCACCGGTTTCAGCCGCGCCGTCAATGGTGAAAAGGCCGAGCAGTTCCACGGCTACGAATCGGATATCGAATCTGTGGGCGACTTTATCCGCCTGATCACCACCCGGATGCAGCGCTGGTCGTCCCCCAAGTTCCTCATCGGCGAGAGCTACGGCACAACCCGCGCCGCAGGGCTGGCTGGTCATTTGCAGCAGCGCCACGGCATGGTCCTCAACGGCGCGCTGCTGATTTCGGCTATCCTCAACTTCCAGACCGCCCGCTTTGTGGTAGGCAACGATCTGCCCTACATTCTCTTTTTGCCGACGTATACCGCCACCGCCTGGTATCACCGCCAGTTGCCCGCCGAACTGCAATCCCAGCCCCTGCGCGCCGTGCTGGACGCGGTGGAAGCCTTCGCCCTGGGCGACTATTCCGCGGCGCTGATGAAAGGCGCGGCCCTCTCCGCCGACGAACAGGCCGCGGTCGCCGACAAGCTGGCCCACTTCACCGGTCTCAGCCGGGAATACATCCAGCGCTCCAACCTGCGCCTGAACATCTTCCGCTTCACCAAAGAGCTGCTGCGGGAAGATCGGCGCACAGTCGGGCGCATCGACAGCCGCTTCACCGGCGCGGACCGGGACGCCGCGGGCGAAATGTTCGAGTACGATCCCAGCATCAGCGCCACCCAGGGGCTTTACACCGCCACCCTCAACGATTACGTGCGCCGGGAACTGCGCTTCGAGAGCGACCTGCCCTACGAGATTCTCACCGGCCTCTACCTGAAATGGGACTACAGCAAACATCAGAACCAATTCTTGAATGTGGCCGAAACCCTGCGCAAAACCATGAGCCAGAACCCGTACCTGAAAATCTTCGTCGCCAACGGCTACTACGACTTGGCGACCCCCTACTTTGCCACCGAATACACCTTCAACCACCTGGAAATCGAGCCAAGCTTGCAACAGAACATCACCATGGCCTGGTACGAAGCCGGCCACATGATGTACGTTCACCCGCCGTCACTGGTGCAGATCAAGGCCGACATGGCTGCCTTTATCGCGGGCGCAACGGATACGGATGCCACAGAGCCGTTGGGTGTGTTGCCTGTTTGGTAAAACGAGCAGTTGACGCGTAGGTCATCCATCTGCTATCATCCCGGCATCAATGTGATAGCAGATGGATGAAAG